>NZ_CP073748.1:0-175000 GCF_024398035.1 Kordiimonas sp. SCSIO 12603 | reverse complement strand
TAGTAGTGTTGTTATTTAATGAGAGTAACAACCTACATGCATGCTGATTTTGATCCTTTGTATCGACTGTTTGTGCCTTTTGGCACGCCATCTTAAAACAGTCTGGTTGATCATGCAGTCTTTGAAATCCCCTAGTATTTTATAATAGCTTGCCGGCCGTTATAGGTGAACGGAGTGGACATTGATCTGCGCTTTTGCTTTTGCAGGAGCAGCCGTGATTGATCTTAAAAGAGAGTTTTGCTCTCTGGATATGGAGGAGCTCTCAAGTGAATTAAGGGCATTTGGTGAATGCCTTGGCGTATAGAGGCGATGAAGGACGTGACAGGCTGCGAAAAGCCGTGGGGAACTGCCAGTAAGTTTTGATCCACGGATGTCCGAATGGGGAAACCCACCCTTTTTTGGGTATCATATAGTGAATACATAGCTATATGAGGCGAACCCGGCGAACTGAAACATCTAAGTAGCCGGAGGAAAAGACATCAACAGAGATTCTCCTAGTAGCGGCGAGCGAACGGGGACCAGGCCAGTGTTATCTTTTGAGGTACCAGAACAAGTTGGGAAACTTGACCAGAGTAGGTGATAGTCCTGTATGGGAAGCCGAAGAAGATAGCCTTGAGTAGGGCGGAACACGTGAAATTCTGTCTGAACATGGGAGGACCACCTTCCAAGCCTAAATACTACTATACGACCGATAGTGAACCAGTACCGTGAGGGAAAGGTGAAAAGTACCCCGATAAGGGGAGTGAAATAGTACCTGAAACCGAATGCCTACAAGCAGTCGGAGCACCCATGTGGTGTGACGGCGTACCTTTTGTATAATGGGTCAGTGAGTTAGTGTATTTAGCAAGCTTAAGCCGTTAGGTGTAGGCGTAGCGAAAGCGAGTCTGAATAGGGCGACCGAGTTAAATGCATTAGACCCGAAACCCGGCGATCTAGTTATGAGCAGGTTGAAGGTGCAGTAACATGCACTGGAGGACCGAACCCACGTCTGTTGAAAAAGACGGGGATGACTTGTGACTAGGGGTGAAAGGCCAATCAAGCCGGGAGATAGCTGGTTCTCCGCGAAAACTATTTAGGTAGTGCCTCGGATGAATACCAACGGGGGTAGAGCACTGGATGGATGCGGGGGGCGCGAGCCTTACCAATTCTAACCAAACTCCGAATACCGTTGAGTACTATCCGGGAGACAGACTGCGGGTGCTAAGGTCCGTAGTCGAGAGGGAAACAGCCCTGACCACCAGCTAAGGTCCCTAAATTATGTCTAAGTGGGAAAGCATGTGAGACGGCCAAAACAACCAGGATGTTGGCTTAGAAGCAGCCATCATTTAAAGAAAGCGTAACAGCTCACTGGTCTAAATAAGCTGTCTTGCGGCGAAGATGTACCGGGGCTAAAGACATATACCGAAGCTGTGGATTTGATCTTATGATCAAGTGGTAGCGGAGCGTTCTGTAAGTCTGCGAAGGTGTGGCGTGAGCCATGCTGGAGATATCAGAAGTGAGAATGCTGACATGAGTAGCGATAAAGAGTGTGAGAGACACTCTCGCCGAAATCCCAAGGGTTCCTGCGCAAGGCTAATCCGCGCAGGGTGAGTCGGCCCCTAAGGCGAGGCTGAAAAGCGTAGTCGATGGGAAACAGGTTAATATTCCTGTACCTGATGGAATGTGACGGATGACGTAAGTTGTAGATCCTTATTGGATTGGATCTGCCGCGAAGTTGTCCCAGGAAATAGCACCATCATATAGACCGTACCCGAAACCGACACAGGTGGGATGGTAGAGCATACCAAGGCGCTTGAGAGAACTGTGCTGAAGGAACTCGGCAAATTGCCTCCGTAACTTCGGGAGAAGGAGGCCCACCATTAAGGCAACTTTTTGGTGGGGGCACAAAAGAGGGGGTGGCGACTGTTTACTAAAAACACAGGGCTCTGCGAAGTCGCAAGACGACGTATAGGGTCTGACGCCTGCCCGGTGCCGGAAGGTTAAGAGGAGTAGTGAGAGCTGCGAATTGAAGCCCCGGTAAACGGCGGCCGTAACTATAACGGTCCTAAGGTAGCGAAATTCCTTGTCGGGTAAGTTCCGACCTGCACGAATGGCGTAACGACTTCCCCACTGTCTCCAGCACAGACTCAGCGAAATTGAATTCTCCGTGAAGATGCGGAGTACCCGCGGTTAGACGGAAAGACCCCGTGCACCTTTACTACAGCTTCAGTGTGGTATTAGGGATAACATGTGTAGCATAGGTGGGAGGCTTTGAAGCAGGGACGCCAGTTCTTGTGGAGCCACCCTTGAAATACCACCCTTGTTGTCTCTGATATCTAACTACGATCCATGAACCTGGATCTAGGACCCACTGTGGCGGGTAGTTTGACTGGGGCGGTCGCCTCCCAAATGGTAACGGAGGCGCGCGAAGGTAGGCTCAGATCGGTTGGAAATCGATCGTTGAGTGCAATGGCATAAGCCTGCCTGACTGTGAGACTGACAGGTCGAACAGATACGAAAGTAGGTCATAGTGATCCGGTGGTTCTGTGTGGAAGGGCCATCGCTCAACGGATAAAAGGTACGCCGGGGATAACAGGCTGATACTGCCCAAGAGCTCATATCGACGGCAGTGTTTGGCACCTCGATGTCGGCTCATCTCATCCTGGGGCTGGAGCAGGTCCCAAGGGTTTGGCTGTTCGCCAATTAAAGAGGTACGTGAGCTGGGTTTAGAACGTCGTGAGACAGTTCGGTCCCTATCTGCCGTGGGCGCAAGAGACTTGAGAAGAGCTGCCCCTAGTACGAGAGGACCGGGGTGGACGAACCTCTGGTGGACCTGTTGTAGCGCCAGCTGCATTGCAGGGTAGCTATGTTCGGACGGGATAACCGCTGAAAGCATCTAAGCGGGAAGCCCCCTTCAAGATAAGGTCTCTCTGAGAGCCGTGGAAGACCACCACGTTGATAGGTCAGGTGTGGAAGCGCAGTAATGTGTGAAGCTAACTGATACTAATTGCTCGATAGGCTTCAGAGCCTCTCCATAGACAGAGAACAAAACTTTTAAATACAATTGATCATTCTCAAGCATGCATAAAACGCAAAAATCTTTACTCTTTCGTTGATCTGGTGGTTATAGCAAGCCTGTCCCACCCGATCCCATCTCGAACTCGGAAGTGAAAGGGCTTCGCGCCGATGGTACTTCGGCTTAAGCCGCGGAAGAGTAGGTCGCCGCCAGATCTACTAAAGAGTAAAGACATAAACATCTTCATCAATATCAAAAAACAGCAAACCGGCCATGTGCCGGTTTTGTTGTATTAAGTGGTTCAGCTGAAAATAACAGCCTTGAGCCGCGTCACATCGGAGAATGACATCGCTAAGCGATACTTCGGACGGGTGACAAACATAATTGACGCGGGATGGAGCAGCCCGGTAGCTCGTCAGGCTCATAACCTGAAGGTCGTAGGTTCAAATCCTACTCCCGCAACCAATTAAACCCTTATAGAACATTGTTCTGTAAGGGTTTTTTGTTGTCCGCAGCGTGAAATTTGACAGCAAGAATCTCCTGCTGTTAGGCTCGCACAAGTATCACACAAAAGCACACACGCATCTTTCATACGCATTTTGGGGAATGCATCATGGAAATACACCGGATTCTAGGTGACAAAGTTAGATTATACCGCCGCATAGAAGGCGGTGCCTGGCACGCGTCTACGTACCTTGCAGGTAAAGAGCGCCGTAAGTCTACTAAACAGAAAAGTCTTTCTGCTGCCAAAGAGGTTGCAGAAGACTGGTACTTGGAACTTCGTAATAAGAAACGTCATGGAGAGCTTGCTTCCGGCAAAACCTTCCGTGATGCCGCTAAGAAGTTCGAGATTGAATATGAGGTTATTACCAACGGCCGTAGAAGCCCTAAGTGGGTTCAAGGACATAAAGACAGGCTTCGCCTGCATCTACTGCCTTTCTTAGGGAGTAAACCTCTCAAGGAGATTACATCGGGTGTAGGACAAGAGTATCGCGTTCACCGTATGACCAAGCCCAAGAATTGGGATGATGATCACTTTGACTATGACAAGCTTGAGCCCAAGCCCTGGAAGCATCCAGCCCGTAATACAATCCATAATGAGATAGTAACCATGAGCATGGTGTTGAAGACAGCACAGCGTCATGGTTGGATAGATTTTATTCCAGACCTGTCTGACCCTTACAGACGCCAGAGCAAGGTGGAACACCGCCCCTGGTTCACGCAAAAAGAATATAAACAGTTTTATGAAGCCACACGGCGTAATGCAGCTAATCCTAAGAACCCTCGCTATAAATGGTATGCGGAACAACTGCACGACTATGTACTGATCATGGCGAACACTGGCCTTCGCCCTGATGAAGCTAAACGTCTTGAATATAGAGACATAGAGATTGTAGACGACGAAGCTACAGGCGAGACTATCTTAGAGATAGAAGTACGCGGGAAGCGCGGTATCGGGTTTTGTAAAAGCATGCCGGGGGCGGTGCGCCCATATGAGCGTATGCTGGACCGTAATAATCCTGAACAAACGGATCGTTTGTTCCCCTCAGACTTTAAGAAGATGCTGAACGGCATCCTACACGCAGAAAAGCTGAAGTTTGATCGTAGCGGGAAAGCCCGCACGGCCTACAGCTTGCGTCATAGTTATATATGCTTCCGGCTACTCGAAGGAGCCGACATCTATCAAGTGGCTAAGAACTGCCGCACCAGCGTTGAGATGATTGAGAAACACTATGCTGCGCACCTCAAAGATATGATCGATGCTAGTCTCGTCAATGTCAGGAAGAAGAAAATTTAATAGCATATTAAAATTCTAACTACTGAGCTCATGCTTATTCTTGGGCTGTTGTATTCAAAATTATCGGCAATACTATTTTTAAATTGCGACATCGTTATTTATAGTTGTATCTTGGTGTGTATTAAGGGTTTTTGAGTAATAATTTAACAAAATTTCATTTGTAGGGGAAAAGATGTCTTTTGAAGAAATGAAAGAAGGCCCATTAGGCTTTATGTTCGATTTTTTAGAATGGCTCTTGAGTAAAGAGGTTTTATTTTCATTCCTATCAAGCTTATTAGCTGTTTTGATTGCGATTTTTCTGCTTTTTATCGCTTATTACATGTGTCTAATACTGGCCAAGCCTTTTACAGGTATGAAAATTTCAGAGATGAAAAAATGGTTAAGAGAGGTGTTAAAGGAGTCTGTTGTCAATAGCCCTATTATTGAAGGGTTCAAGGCAGCGTTGTTTGCTCTTTTTGATACAGCTGGTGAAATTCTTTCGTCTATAGCGGAACTGTTGAAGTTATTTTTTGGAAGCTTAAGTGCGGTTATTGTGTGGCCAACGCGTTTACTTAATAATTGGGTCGGAGGGGTATCAGAAAAGATTGATCAATCGAGTCATGATTTACGTATGGATAAGTTAAATAAACAGCAAACAAGAGCTTTTGAAAGAGCGAAGAAGAACCAAGAATTTAAGGAACAAAAAGCTTTGTTAAAAAATATGAAAAAAGGAGTACCTCTTCTTTCTCATGAAACTAAGAAAAAAGAGGTAAAAAAATCATCGCTTGAAGTGGACATAGATACCGCAAGCGACACCCACTAAAATCCATGCACTTACAATATAAAAAGCTGTAAGCATTGTATATCTCCAACCCCTGATTCTGCCGAGGTGCACAGGGGAAATTCCCAACACCACGACCAACGGCCGGATTTGTAAAACATAATAAATGATCAAAAACATGAGTTAACGATCAGATGTAACTTAATATTCAACTAATATTGTAGGTGTGGTTTTTTATAATTTCAAGCCCCGCAAAGATTCTACATCCGAGTAACCAATTCCCGTCGTTTATCACAGTGTTTAACATCTACCAAGTAGCCAAAAACTGCCGCATCAGTGTGGAAATAATTGAAAAGCACTATGCCGTGCACCTCAAAGATATGATTGATGCTAGCCTTGTGGATGTGCGTAAAAAGAAGGCATCCTTTTGAATTGAAGTTGACCTATTCTCGTAGATGAATAAGTATTAAGTACATATAATAAAAGATAATTTCCGAGGATGATCATGGAAGTAAGTGAAGAAGTTTTTATTAGTTATAGTCACGATTCCGTGGATCACGTCGAGGCAGTATTAGAGTTGTCAAACAAACTTCGATCCGAGGGCGTGGATTGTGTATTGGACCAGTATGAAGAATCTCCCGCTGAAGGCTGGCCACGTTGGATGGATAAAAAGATTCGGGATGCTAAATACGTAATACTGATTTGTACCGAGACTTATTACAAACGGGTGATGGGCGAAGAAGTTGAAGGCGCAGGGCTTGGTGTCCGATGGGAAGGTAATTTAATTTACCAACACTTTTATAATGAAGGGTCGATCAACACGCGCTTCATTCCCGTTGTTCTGCATAAGGACAATCGAAAATTCATACCGACACCGCTTCAAGGTGTTACCAGTTATGAAGTGAGTACGGATGACGGCTATGAAGAGTTATATAGGCGTTTAACAAACCAGCCAAAAATAAAAAAGCCAGTTTTAGGTAAACGCAGACCACTAGAAAATAAACCAGTTAAAACAGACCCTACAATGTATTTAACCAGTCCTATCGATGTTGAACTTTGGAATGATGCGAAATGGAGTGGGACATTTTACGCCATCCATCCTGATGCACCACCAATTATGGGTTTAGCTTTTCAAAATGAGAAGGCTGCTCGAAAAATATTTAAAGGTTGGCACGAGCGGTATGGCCAAAATGACGAGTTCGAAGAAATCAGAATATCTATCATAGAAGGCCCTATAGATGGAGAAGAAGACGGTTACTCTGTACATGTGAGTTCTGATCCTGAAACGGCAATTGAGCGTTACAAGGCAGCAGGATATGAATTTGACGGTGATTTACTGATGACGATAAGTAGGATTAATCGAATGAATCCTCCGCCAGGCGCCAATAACCTGGAGATGTTTAAAGAGTTTTATAGGCGTTATAAAACTTATTATTTAGCGCCAGGAGTTGTTTCTGTAGATGGTAAAGGATTAAAGCCGTTGTTTGATCTTGGTATATACAAGAGCAAGGTGGTTTTTAGAAAATCTTCGGATATTAATGAACACGATATTGATATCGCCGTAATAAAAACTGGTGCGCAGGAGCGTGAGCGGAATGAATGGAAATAGATGGCAGTTAGTATTTTAACTTAGTCCCACGTCTTCCGTACAAACTGGAGCTAATATCCAAAAGCTGAGGTTTGATCGTAGTTGGAAAACCTAGAAGGCCCAAAGCTTATATGCTTCCGGCTGCTGGAGGGAGGCGACATTTACCAAGTAGCTAAGAACTGCCGCACCAGTGTTGAGATGATTAAAAAACACTATGCCGCACATCTGAAAGATAGCCTCGTGAATGTGCGTAAAAGAAAACCTCTTACAGTTTGACACGAAAATTGAATGTTTCAATACTTGTAATGAAGCTGAGACACGAGCAAATGATGGGTGAAATATGAAGTCGCGTAACTATGTTAGTAATGAACTAGTGCACTGGACAGGTCGAGCGCAAAATGATGAGAGTGCGATGCAAGCATTGACTTCGATCTGCCAAGAAAAGATTCTACGACTAAGCTATTGCCCCAATTATGTAAGCGATCAGTTCAAAAAAGAGTCAGCTATGGTTTGTTTCACGGACATTCCATTGAGGTTTGCTAAGGAGCATTGTGCGATATTTGGACGTTTTGGTATAGGCTTCAATAAGAAAAGTATGATCGAGTATGGAGCAAACCCCGCACTCTACACAACCAAACAACATTTTGATCGCATTAAAAAGTTAACTGAGCTTCTGTCTCGAATGGAAGATTTAGAAAAGGATAGGGAGTGGAAAGAAGCCTTTGGCGACTATTCATTTAAGGAAGATGAAACAGTTGCACTTCAGCAGGTGACAGGCTTTCTTCAGGAATACTCATATCGAAACGAGGATGATTCAGAATATGTAACCTACTATCAGCGTGAATGGAGGTTAACTTTCAACTCACTGCCTTTTGCAGGGAGTAATAAACCTCATGAACCTGGGATGAGTTGCTTTTACATGCGGAATAAAACAAGCTATCCGATATTCAAATTCAGTTCAGATGATGTTGCATTCATAGTTGTACCAGATAACTTTAAAACCCTTGGTGATAAACTCGCCAAAGGGATGAACTGTGAACTTAAAATATATGAAGCATCGGTTCTGGAATAGCATCTTTCCACAAATCGGTTTTATTGACTCCACATCCTACTAACCAATTCTCGCCTTTCGTCCCCCACAGCATCGACATAGATAGCTGTGGTGGACATGTTCGCATGGCCTAGCATTGATTGCACAATATTGAGCGGTACGTTGTGGGTAACAGCATGTATTCCAAACGAGTGCCTTAGCCCTTTACAAGTTCCATATGGCATCTGGGTATTGATGTTAGCTTGATCCATTGTTGCTTTAATCAGTCGCCAAGTGTGCGAGCGAGACCAACTCCATAGTTTGTGGTCAGTATCGCTCTTTAAGCCATGCACAATGGCCAACTCTTCCAAAAACGCCATAGGTACAGGAATGGGTCTGTAATGAGGTGTGGTGCTGCGTTTCTTGAGAGATTGAATAACAATCTCACCACCTGCCATGTCTACTCGGTCAGCAGTTAAATTCAGCGCCTCGCTAACACGGCATCCGGTATAATATAAAAGCTGGCAGAGGGTTCTAACCTTATCAGGCCGGTGCTTGGATGCTTCAAAGAAGGCTTTACGTTCATCAAGGGTAAGATAAAGCCGTTTACCTTGCGCGTTGTAGAGTGAATATGTGTTCTTCATAAACCATTCTTGCTGCTCCCTGATGTTTTGTACAGAAAACCACCTCTAAAACAGCAATTTAACCCCGTAATTAACCTCACCCCCACGAGGTGCTGATGCAACACTCTTGTACATAGTGTTGCATGAGGTATGGGCCTCATATGTCTCTAATCCTTATCCACGGGGGTTTTTATGAAGTTCAGGTTATTTGGTCTGTTATTGGCCGCATTTTCACTATCTGCATGTGAACAATCTAGTTCGTCTGAGCCAGGTAAAGCGGCAGTTATTATGCTCGCTCGTTCCTCTGGTCTCAATTTAAGTCCTGTGAACATGGAAAACTTTCGCTGTTCCGATACCGGGGACGGTATTTGGGAATGCAGCTTTATTGAAGTTGTTCCAGCGCGAGGCCCTTATCCAGAAACACGCCGCCAGCAAAATGTACGGATTACAAAAACATCTTCTGGCTGGACTTACGCAAGATAGGAAAACCAATGAAACTGCTCAAAACATCATCAATACTCGCAGTAGCAATGCTTGCTGCCTGTAACAATGCAAACTTCAGCTATCCTGTCGAGAGATTTCACGACATGGATTCAGCAACATACTCAGAGGTTTCCAAGCGTATAGCCAAGCCTGAAGGTGAGTATATTCGTGGCCCTCAGATAGTTTATTCCCTAGATGCTCATGGTGGCTTGTCTGCACAGAAGAACCTCAAGGGTGAAGTGATTTTCTACAGGTTCTTTGCAAGTGTGGAGTATAGGGATGATAAGGCCCGTAAATATGACACTGTGGTTGATGCATTAGGTAACAAGATTAACTCTACATACAGTGGTGGCGAGTACGAAAACGAAGCTGGTTACAGAACTGAATATGTTCACGCTGAGCTTACCTTGGAAATGATGGAAGAAGCAGCACATAACGGGCTTCTTTTTACAATTTCCGCACCGTCCAGCAATGGACGTAAATATAGTGACTTTGGCTTTAGTACTCATGACAAGTTAGAGCTAAAGCGTAGAACTTATCAAAATACCAATGATTACAGAATGACGATACCTGCAAGATATGTTCAGGAATTTCTTAAATTAACTAATTAAAACAATAGGTTATATTGATGCAACACTATGTACAATACTGTTGCATGGAGCGTCAATAGTATAAACTGCTACATTTCAAGCTCATCTTTATCTTTTGCCAGTCCTTGCTCTTTTTCCTTGGCTTTAGTCTCTGCATGAAGCTTGGCAAACAGTTCCTTTTTTTCTTCCCAAGACAGATCAGAATGTATCACTTCTTCAGCGGTTAGTTCTAGTTCTTCATTCTGTTCTGTTTCTTTGTCCAACGCAGCCATGCTCTTCTGAATTGTTTCCTCGTGTCTTTGTTCTTCTTTTGCGCGATCACCAAAATAGTCCCTTTTGACACCAGGTCTTTTTTCGTTGAATTTGTTTTCTTCAATGATGATTTGGTGCCCCAGTGTGATCATTTCGTCATGAGATTGTTTCCTAATCTTCTCACAATCGGTATGACTGTCTTCAAGATAGGGTTTATCCAGCAGGCTTTCTACGAGGCTGAAACGCTGCTCAGCAGCTTCATATTCAGCAATTAGCTCTTTCTGTCGTGCCATACTCATACGTTCAATGTTTTCTTCCCTTGCGTGGAATGCTATCGGATCAATTCCATCCTCACGCATTAACACAAATGAAAACCTATCTTTACTTTTGTGTTTTACATCAAACGGGCTAATGCTTGGCATGAAGCCATCTTCAACTAGCATCTCATTGAGTGCATGCAAGGTTCCATCACTCCCCTCCATACCATCACAGTCATGTTGGACGTAGATACTGCCATCGTATTCTGGGTCTTGTTCTAATTCTTTCAGGCGAGCCTTTGCAACTTTGATATCTTCTTTATACTCGGCTTCAAATTCCTCATAAATTCTCAATTCCTCAGCATTTAGATGTCTCTTTTTAACCATTGGTTTTCCTCCTACTGTTTGTTTAATCATCCAGTTCAATATCGCGGTCTTGCTCAAACTGGCGATCACGCTCTTTGGCGCGTTCCAGATCACGTTCGGCATACCAAACATTGAATAGGCGCTTTTTTTCTTCCCAAGAAACATCAGCGTTCATAATTGCCTCTTTGGGCATGTTTCTGATCAGAGAGCGCCTACAGTCTTTCAGATGTTGTTTGGTGGCTATGTTGCGTTCGTTCGCTTTGACGCTCTGACGTAGTTTTGTCTGTGCATCGCTCAGTTCGATCTTGCGTTTGGTGACGCGGTCACTGGCCTCACGCAGCTTGCAGATGCGATAAATCTGCTTGCGGTCAAACTGCTGTTTGTTTTTCGCCTTAAGCTCGCGTTTGCGTTCCTTGTTATGACGTTTGGCGCGTCTTTGTTCCTTTTCTATCTTCTTTCTACGCCATTTAAGTACCTTAATGAGGTGTTCGGTTCGTCGTTGTTTGAGAATAGTTTTCGGTGTAGCTATTCCTGATTTTTTCGGCCTGTATTTTCCTATGTTCTTCAGAGCCTCATCAATCTTTTTGACGGTGTTCAAGCTCTTATCCTCGACCGGCTTTTTGTAAGAGCTGAATATCAGGTCAATTCCAGCCTGTTTGTGAATCTCCAATAAGCCTTTGGCTTTTTCCAATAGAGAATGCTGTTGTTTCACCTTCTTGTCGGCCATCATCATCTCTGCAGCGGTTTGCTTCTGGTTCCACAAGCCCTCAAAGCGATCAATGTTGTCCAACACATTGATAAGCTGTATGACCCTAATGTCCGTTGAACCTCGACCTTCTATGTCTTGGTTTTGTGTTTGTTGTTTCTCCAGTCGGTCAACTTGGCGTTTTAGCTCACGGTCTATTTCGTCAGGAAGTTCCTCAAGGGATGTTTCGGGGCTGTGTTCATCCACTGGATTAAGCGGGTTTTTGCCAGTGTGTTCAGCAAACGTTTCGCCGAACTTTTCTTCCAGTGATTTTAGGCGTACTTGCTTGCCCATTTTGGAGAGTTGGGTGTAATTATGACCATCAGTAATGATCAAACCCTGGCCCTTGGTGCGCAGTTCGTACCCAAAATCTGCTAAAGTGTCAGCTAACTCATCCCAGCTTTCAGAGTGATAAAAAGCATTACCAATCTTGGTTTTAATGCCGGGTATCTTTTCTTTTGACCAAGGCTTCAGCTCTGCTTCTGTAGCTCGCTCACTGCGACTGCGATTAGCATCTTTGTTCTTGTCGCGCTCATACCCCATTTCATTGTGTTTGCCGGGAACCTCAAGGAATTGCATTTCCTTAGCAACTTCATGTGTGGCGCGTTCAAGGTTCTCTTTCGACTTCCACATATCCCAGGCTTTACCGGTGTGATCACTCACACGGTTAACCACAACATGCATATGAGGATGGTTGGCATCCACATGCCAAAAGTAGAGCGCTTGATGCTCAGCGAGGCCAATCTTCTCAAGAACCTTGTCAGCAGCTTCAATACACTTCTCCTGATTAAGAAATCTCTCTTCAGAGCGGTCCCAATCAATTGAGAAATGATAAGCTGGTTTAGATGCTCGACTAGCTGAAGCCGTGGCCTCCATTATCTTGCCAGCAGCATCCAGATCATCAGTGAACATGTTCTTCGATACATGCCACGCGCATTTATGAGGGTTGGGTTCAGCTTTATTGCCATACAGGTTATAGTGAATGTTAGCCTGAAAGCTTTCCCCAAACGCTATCTCATTGGCTATCATCGGGGAGCCCCCGAGGGCATTACTATTAACGCCTGTCTACTTGATTGAGGCTCGTGTGTATTCTGTATCCATTGCTTGTTCATGGAACACCTTAAGCCTCTTTGATAGCCGTGGTTATTTCACCCAGCACACCATCAAGCGCAGTCTTAGCGTCCAGCAGCACATGCTCTTTAGGAAACTTCTCCATATTGGCCGCATGAGCGAGCTGATTGATGTTGTTACCAACTCTATTGAGATCAGCGCCTAACTTGCTCAGTGCTTGGATAAGCTCCTGACTCTGACGGCTTTTGGCGGGGCGTATCTGTTGAGCGAGGGCTAGCTTTCTCAAGAATACGGATATGCGTAAATCTGCCATATCAGCCGCTTCCTGTATCTGGGCTTTTTCTTCACCAGATACATAGGTGTAAAGTCTTATTGGTCGTGGCTGTTTTTCAATCTTCTTAGGTCGTGCCATTATTCAGCTCCCCAACTGCCAAACATTCCCTTGAAAGCTTTATCTTTATAGTAGATTGCACGATTTACAAGGAATGGTCGCATTCCAGAGATAAATAGTAGTGTCATGCTTTCCGGCAGACAGAGTATCTCATCAGGCGTTAACAGCTTACGGGTACGTTGATTACGGTTATCGCTATAGCTTCTATGGGCTGCAAACATATGGCGCTGTGAGCGTGTTTCGCTGTAGGTCGTCACCATAGTATCGCCAAGGGTGCGAGATATATGGTCCGCCGTCTTAAAATCAGCAGGCGCTACGGACCATACTTGCGTTACGGCGCAGTTGGATAGAATAGCATCTGCTTGCTTGCCGTAGATAGCTTGTAGCTGGCCTATGCTCTGGGTGAACACCCATAGACTAACACCATAGCCAGCAAGATAAGCAAAACCGTTTATGGGCATTTTGCCTAAAGCTGGAAACTCATCTAGCAGGAACAAGACAGGCTTTGCTGGTTTAAACTCACTGCGGGTCATGGCAGCTTGAGTAAGGCCAACCATCAAACGCAGGTATGGTTTGTAAACCGCTATCTGATGCGGTGGGATATTCAGGTACAGGCTGATGACTTCCTTCTTGATGTCTTCCAACCTGAAGTCACTGTGGCTGGTGATATCCGTCAGTCTTTGGCTATCAAATACCTTGGTGTGGCTTTGGGCGGTGGAGATAACGGCGCTACGTTCTTTTTCTGCTTTTTGACTGAAGGCCGTGGCTGCACGTTTGATCCAGTCATGAGGTGAGTGCATCATCAGATCTAGAACTTCGTCGAGATCCGTTTCGCCGAGCGTTAGCAGCCTACGAACTTCAGCGAGGTTCTGCTTCTCTTTAGGTCTATGGCGAACCACATAGAGGATAAGGCCAGTAATCAGGCTTCTGGCTTCTTTGTCCCAGAAGCTATCAACCGAGACTTCACCTGGAACTACAATCAAATTTGCAATTAGAGATGCATCATCAATTTCATCAGCGCCAAGGCGAATGAAGTCTAACGGGTTATAACAGTGAGAGCGTGCCTCGAACGGGGCAAGATTAAACACAGTGCTAAACTCCGCGCGGCGTTTGGCTGTAATGGCGAAGTTCTCACCTTTGATATCAACACAGAAGACCGAGCCTTTATGATCAAGCAAATTGGGTATGACGCTGCTTACACCTTTACCGCCTCTGGTTTTGGATATGGTGATTAGATGCCCGGGTTTGTTAAAGCGTAAAAGTTTGCTGCCAACCTTGGCAACGATCAGGCCTTCCTTTTTGTTAAGACCACCTTGGTTCAGTTCGCTAGCGGTTCCGAAGCGAGCTGAGGCCAGAGTGTTACCTCTAAACTTCTCTACAAAGCGTTTTACTTCATAGCAGAAGGCAGTGAGCAATCCACCAACAATGACAGCACAGGCAAACCAGATAAGAAGCTGGAATGTTGGAAACGCTAGAGCGCTTATGTTGGTAATAAACATTACGCTGACGGCCGCACCGCTGGTCCAAAAGAGTGTTAAAAATAGTTTCATGGGTTTTCCTCCTATCAGCGCTTCATTGCGCCTATGGAGGGTTATGGATTTGAGAAAAAACGAGCACTGATGGCAGTGTGTTTTTAAGGCTCGTATTGCTTAAAAAAGATGCAAAAAAGTGAGGTAAAAAAAGCTCCGGCCGCATATATTCCGCATGGAGTGTGAACTTGAATTTCTGATCTCAGGAACTCTTTGAATTATTAGGGAAAAATATTTTTTAAAATGGCGCGCCCGAAAGGATTTGAAGAGCTCCAGGGAAATTCGTTTTCTCCATACAGGTATGGAGAAAGTCTTTAATTTTCAATCGTTTAATTCCTGACGTACTTACCGAAAAAAAGTTTTGTATACTGAGTAAACGGTTACATTTTTGAATACCGTTCCGCATTATTTCCGCATAGAATCAAAACAGTGAAATGGACAGTTTGGTCGCTAAAGGTCGACCACATAATCCACTAATTTGAAAACTGACAGGAGGGTGTTATGAATGGCATATTTCAGGAAGTATTATACATCGAAGGGCGAAGTTCGATACAAAGCTGAAATAAAAATCAAAGGGGCAAAGCCTTATTCCAAATCGTTTAGAGCATTGTCTCATGCAAAACTATGGGCGCGAGATCAGGAACATCAATCTGAAAAAATTATAGCAGGTATAAAAACACACAAGCAATACACCCTTTCAGAGTGTGTTGAACGTTATCTTGAAGAACGAATGCCTGAGCGCACATATCACAGGGTGAAGTATCTGCTGACATGGTGGGTTGAGCATCTAGGTGACAGATTTATGGATACATTGCGCTCTGAAGAACTGCTGCGCCTAAGAAACCTTCTGATGAAAGAACCCGCCTTCTACAGTCATTCAAAACCGGGAAAGCCAGCCCCTAAACGTAATCCTGATGGTTCTATTCGAGTTAGAGCGCCGCAGACTGTCCAACACTACATGGATCAGCTTGGCGTTCTCTACAATGTTGCCATCAATGAATGGGAGTGGGCTTCAAGTAACCCTGTCCAAAAGATAAAAAAGTTAGAGGTTAACAATGAACGTGACCGCTTTTTATCGGACCATTTTCATTTATGGCCAGGTGAGGAGGAAGCTTGGCACTGGGATGAGTTGAACAAAAAGGAGCAGCAGCAAGCTAGGATGAAATTTCCGAGGGCTTACGAACTACCTCGTCTTATTGATGCACTGTTAGATCAGGTTAACAAACCGCAGATCAAAGATAACAAGCCACTTTGGGCATACTATCTTTTTGTGATCCAGCTAGGTACAGGACTACGCGTGTCTGAGGCCAACAATCTAGTTTGGGAGGAAAATAACTTAATCGAACATCCTATAGTAATCGTGGATATGAACAGAGCGGTGCTTCACCTCAAAAGCACCAAGAACGATAAGTCGCCTCGCCTCAAACCTATCTCAAAAGAAGCATTTGAGGTGCTGAAAATTCTTTATGAAGAACGTCGCTATGACTCGCCTCTTGTGTTTCATAATACAGACGGGACTAAGCCTTTTGATTTCAAGAGAAGGATTTACCACGCCATACGTGATGCTGGTCTTCAAGACTTTCGTTGGCACGACTTGCGGCATACGACAGCCAGTTACTTGAGTATGATGGGGGCGGGACAGAAAGAGATTATGGATGCCTTGCATCACAAATCGATGAAGTCCTCGGAAAGATACCAGCATCTTTCAAACGAACATCTACGTGGTTTACTAAACAAACTGTCCTTTACGGTACTTACTGAGAAAGAGGCTCCGTCACGCTTTGAGAAGGTGTCAGTTACCTGATTATCATAATTGCATATACGAACTGTGTACAATTTATGATGGTGGGTAAGACGTATCAAAAAGATAAACTTTGAAAATTTAATTGGCGTGGATGACTTGGTCATGCAAGCACCAGCTTTTAAGGCGGGAACAATCCGGGATTGGTTGTTTCATCGAGACACCAATATGCTCTCTTCAGCGGTGGTACAGATAGACGGTAGAATATGGATCGATATTGACCGCTTCAATATATGGTTATCCTTGGACAAGGATGAGGTATCTGATTTTCGTAATCTTCGTACCAAAGAGCAAATATTAGAAGTTGGTTTCATTAAAGCGCCACAGTTAGAACATTGGCTGAGAAGACGTCACTGGAACGGCCTTGAAGAAGCAGTAATTAAGAAAGGTGAAAAGCGCCTATATATTGATATTCACAAGTTGAATAGTTGGCTAACTAATCAGAACATAAATCCTGATTTCGGGAGGCTGAAATGTTCTGAGTAACTTCTGAGTTTTTTGTCGGCGTTACTCATTCAATAGACTGACCCTGTTCCATTGCTTCATCATAAGTATCACCATCTACTGGTCTAATTGTGAAAGTTACGGACGTTGAAATGTGCCCAGCGGGCGCAAATTCATAAGGATGACCATCTTCAGGATTGATATGAACATGAGCGATATCAGGAAATGTTTCTGGATTGACTGGTATAGAAGCATTGGGATTATGGTACATTACAATGGTGTCTCCCCAAGCCTCTTCATAGTTTGGGTCATCAACGTCAACTGAAAATGGAATTGGCCCATGTTCGCTTGCGCACATTCCTTTACGGATCATCTTAATATCTTGGCTACCTAATCCTGCCAGTTTGCCCATCCGATTGAAGGTTGTAAGCGTAGCCCCATTTGAAAAAATCACAGCAGACACATGTTTTGCTTCAGGTAGTGAGAAAAAGTTGGATGGAATAGTCTTTCCTTCAAAGCAATGTTCTATTATCTGTTCAATCTCCGGTTCAGGACCGTTCGGGCCTTCAATTATTTTAGGACCGGCTATTTTCCCATCTTTCACAACGACAACATCACGTTGCCCGTACAAGTAGGCCCCTAAGCCAGCCTTGGTATATGTCATAGAGCCAAGATTACCGTTGCCTGCCGGACGATGATAATCATGAACCGCCAGAATAAAGGGCTTTCCCTTTACCTGTTCCATTTCCCAGTATGGATTTTTTCGAGTGACCTTACTCCATAATGCACTGCCAAACTTTATAGGTGCATAGTTCTGATTGAGTTCAATGGTCGCAACACCATCAAGAGGAAAATCTTGATCAAAAGCTTCATTTGCACCGACAGTAACCGCTTCCACAGCCACCTGATACCCCAGTTTATTCAACAAATAATCGGGTACATCATATTCAGTCTGACGTTCAAATCCTGCATGGTAAAAATATGTATGCAAAAATAATTCCCACAGACGTGCGTCAAAATTTCGCCCCTGAAACTCCTTGATATAATGACCATCAACATCAATGAATGAATAGGCAATTTCTTTAATTATATTGCGTGCAGCCTCTTGATGAGGCTCATCCCTAAGAATTTTAAAATACGGGTGTATCTTGTCTTCATCGACGACCCTATCGAAAATCTCGTTCGGCGGGATGACTTCATCACCTTGAGGGTAAATGTCTTTACCATCTTCGGCGAACTGCTCGAGAGCCTCTAAAAGGTGCGGGTATGTGTCAGCTGGTGAAGGATAAAAATTCTTACATAGAGAGATTGCCCGAAATAGTCGTCGAGAATCTCGACCTAAAATAACAAACCCATAATCGCCGTCAGTAAGATCCTTGGTAATTGTGCAAAGTAGCTTTCCATCAATTGCTTCATACCATGCAACCTCACAAGCTATATATCGAAGAGTAGGCATCTTTGCATAACACAATGCATCAAACCGCCTTCTTGTGATTTCTCGGATAAACATATTTACTTTCAAATTTAATATTGAGTCCGCTTTGGCTCGAAAGCAGACAGTAACTAATTTAATAATTGTATCAGATACACACCATGGTTGCGCATAAATTATGGTATAAATTTGCCGCCTTTCTCTTGCTTTGAGTGAGCCCTTTTATTAGCCACAGCCACCCCTTCAACTGATCTTCCGCACCAAACCGAGAAGACAGTTGCTGTTTTGTCTTAGTGGCCAAGAGCCCCCTTGCAAACAAAGCAAGGAAAAAGGCAATGACAAACATCTATCACGCAACACCGTATGACATCAGCGCTACTGGTTTTTATTTTAAAACATATGATGAATATGCTGAGAAAGCCGCGAACCACACAAATGCGCATGGCAGTCCTGTTGAAGAATATGAAATCCAATTCATTGATGGTGACAACTACAAACTCTTTGAAGCACTATGCGTCAATCAAGCTAACCTCAAACAATGGTTTGACGACTTTGAAGGCCTATTTGGTGATGATTTTATAAAAGCACTCTATCTGGCTGAAGATCTAAATTGCAGCATAGATGAAGTGCTAGACCATATGGATGATGTATGCTTGTTCGAAGGTTCAGCACAGGAATATGCGGAACAGTTCATTGAAGAAACTGGTATGCTGGACGAAATACCTGAGAACTTGCGCTGCTACTTCGATACTGAAGCCTTTGCCCGTGACTTAGTAATCAGTGGTGATGTCACTGAAGTAGAGATTGATGGCATCAGTTATATTGCTTGGGGGCACTAACCGTAAGTGCTCTCACATAAGTTATGTACTGGCAGCTATGTAATCTTATTTACAAGCTATTAGTACGCAGCCAACCTTGTGCGCCAGTGAGCTCTTTCTCAATAATAGCTCTTAACTCAGGATCATTAACTTCCTGCCTAATATTGCCGAGAGTAGCAATCCCTTCATTTACTGCTGTGTACGGTGTTTCAGATTCTTGTTCCAACCAGACTTCAACCAGCTTAAAAATAGCAGCATCACTACGTCTTGTGGTAGGAGCGTCGGCCTTGCGCCGTAGTTTGGTTTTGCCATCATTGTAAACAATGCATAATTGGCAAAAGCCAAAATATTTATCTGATATGAGGTCTAAAGTATTCATGAGGCTCAGGAGTTTTAAAACCCCCGCTTCCCGCTCGCTTATATCAGCAACCGTTCTGCGAAGGCATAACCCAACGCCTTCGGTAAAGACTGCTTTTACCTCTCTTTCATTTTGATTTAGATTGAGTGAGTGTCCCTCAAGTTTACCATGAAACCGCATTACGTACTGCCCGATCATTTTTGAGCCGATAAACTTGAGCGTTTCACTCATGTCATGTTCTAGCTGACTGAAATCATCTGATAGTGTTTCAAGCAGTTGTTTATGCCGGAGTTCTCTTTGGGTCTGCAGCTGCGCTTTTGCTTCCGCTTGTTCGCGCGCAAGCTTTTTCTGTTCTGCTTTACGCCTTGCTTCTAATTCTGCTTCTCTCTTTCGATTGCGTTCAGCATGCTCAAAAGCTTTTCTACTGAGATATGCTTTAAATGCTTTACCAGAGCGCTTGAGGTGGCTCATGACACCAGTTGCTTCTGGTTCATTTGACGATTTTGAATGTATGTCGTTCATCTAATCCCCCTATGTGCGTGTTTTGCCCATCTGCTCTGATAGCTGTGGGTGTTCAAAGGCAAACTGTTTAGTAAGCTTTGCAGGCTTTTCCCCGCGTGCGAATGTGATGATTTTATCTGCGTATTCAGGCCCCATAAGCTCCTGAGGCTCAGCAATCTTTTGTTTTCCGCCGCGCAATAAACTCTCGGTCGATCCAAGGCGATCAGACAGGCGCTTTGCGGTATCAAATTCTGGGTTCATATAGGATTGGATATAGCACATCTCCATAAGCCCATCCGCGTCAGGATAGGCTTTACGAAGCTGACCTAAGCTTTGAATGAACATCCATGTACGCAGTCCATAACTGCGCCCCACTTCCACTGAATATTCTATAGGCTGCATGTAACCAAGCTGCGGCATCTCATCAATTAACAGCAAGGCAGGTGGTATCTTCAATTGCTCTCGCTCTTCTCTGGAGGGGGCATGATCGATTAGTCCTTTAATATGTTGGCCGATCAAGACCCTTAAAACAGAGGCGTAGGTACTTACCTGACCTACAGGGATACAGATGTAGAGTGTCGGGTAGGGTGGCTTCCAAAAGTCCTGTGGAAGCCAATCTGTAGAGCATGTGATATCTTTAACACGATCAGATTGCCAAATGTCCACATGCCGCCGTGCACTATCAAAGATGCCTTCTCTTTGCTTTTCAGGCATTGTTTCTAGAATATTGCCGGTGCGTTCTAGCGCTTTGATCGGCGAGTTCTGCATGGACGTCGCAATATACTGCAATGTGCTCTCTGTGGGGTAAAGCATATCCAGTACTGTTTGCATGTTTTGTTCACTGGCACGGCAATGGGTTTTAACATGCGCGATAATAGCTGCAAGCATATCCTGCGCGCGATTTTCCCAGAAATCCGGCTTGCTGGATTGCACCGTTAGCATGGTCGCTATCAGTTTGGCATCGTCCCATATCTTAGCCGTATCTTTATGGTCTATGAGATCAAGCGGGTTATAGCGGTGGCTGTCTTTTTCAAAAGGTGCGAACTTATAGATTGGTCCTACGTTGTCCCTTCTCCATTCATGGGTCAGGTCATAGTTCTCCCCTTTAATATCCAGCACGATTGCTGGACCATTATAGAGAAGCAAGTTCGGGATAATTTGCGCCTGGCCTTTGCCCGCACCTGGCGGCGCTACAGTGACAAGAGAGCCTTCGCCAGTGAACCAAATTGGTTCGTTTAATTTTTCGGTATTGTCGGGAGTATCATTGCCTAGAAAGACACCTTCTTCGGACAGAGTGTGATAGTCCCTATTACGTACGAGCATGTGTATCCCCCAATCACATAGTGTCTCGACTTATCTATGTGTGAGGTAACAACATATTTAACTGCATTGCAAATACATATGATTGTATAAATACTCTTTATGTTTGTTGTTTAACTAACGTTATGTTCGCAGGCAAGCAGGTGGTTAGGGTGTTTAAACTGACACTCGGTAAAACCGAATATCAGCCACCTAACCATACTTGACCATTCGCCCACGAGGGGCTCAAGGTGTACTGTAAATAGAAATAACTTACATATAGTTTCAACTCGGTAATGTTAATCTGTATGATTAATAAGTTGCATAGTTAATTGCCGATTGGATAAAATACTTTGAGCGAATACGTATGTTGTGTCTTGAAGGAATATTTCATCTCAATCATACATTTGAAACCTGCGTTTGGCATCTTTTTGGGTTGGGACGGAAAGGTGGTTATTTAGTTAAACAAAAGGATATTTCTTAATCATACTGTATCGGAATACTTCAAAAGTATCAAAAACCAACTTTTTAAGAGTAAAGGTGCTAAAACTATCATACAAATAACAGGCTATTTGATACTTTTGGATCATTGCTTTGTGGTTAAAGTTAAGCCGTCATGGTCTTGGGTTTTGCTAGGTTTTTTTACAATTCGCGTCAATAAAGTCAGCTAAAGTCTTTGTCGAATAATCGAGTTCATCAAAATATGTTTCCCAACTAGCTGTTTCTTTTTTTTCTAGAATAAGATCTATGACGGGTAGCCTTTCTTCGTAGTCAATTAAGGTATGCTCCAGTACTCTAGCTGAAGTCGACGAATTATCGTTTTTAGTGTTATGATCTATACAGCTATCGGTTAGTAAATTCAGGCACCTTTGATATTCCTCAGTAGATCTAGGTATAATGCCTATATGTCTTTCATCAGGGTCTTCATTTGATTGTGCGTAGAGATGCCCTTCACAGCTTGTATAGGTTATAAAGTCGTGATGAATAGCCAAGCTTAACACAAGAGGCTTTACTCCTTCTTCAACCGCGTCCCAAAAGCCGTCTTGGCTAGGGAAAAACATGGTGCTTCTGGAAGCGTATGAGGTTCCTTCTTGGTTCAGATTTCCTGCTAGAGATCTTCTAGTTGATAGTTTTAGCCTCCCGTGTGCTGAGGGTGCTTTTTGAGTTTTAAAATAATCCCAGCGCAACATAAATTGTCTAGCACCATCAAATACATTGATTTGTCGGTTCATTAGAGCTCCTCCCGAAAAACGCCCATAAGTAGAATATTTAATTTTAAAATCGTATATTGTTGTTGAAGTACTATCTTTGATGTGCATTAATACTACTCTCATCAAGAGAAAATATATAGGAGAATGAAATGTCAAGTAAAACTGAAAAGAAAAAAGAATTGACCAAATTAATGAAGTCGCACCTAAAAGCTGTTGCTGGTGGTGCCGGTCACAGCAGTTGGAATAGAACAGGTCGCGGTTAATAAAAACTTGTGCTGGTGATATTTATCGCCAGCGCTTTTGTGAGTTTTTTGTCTTCCTTTTGGTGCTGACGATTTCAGTTGGATTTGTGAAATCGCTCGAAAATATAGTGTTCAAAAAGGGACAGGAGTGTTTGGTGGGGATGATGTAGCTTAGTCTATATTTTTAATAAAGCTGGGGGAGGTATATGTACGATCAGAATTATAGCAAAGGTAAGCTGTTTGTTGTTTTAAAGGTGGCAGAGGTTTGCAATTTAAAGTGTAAGTATTGTTATTTTTTCTTTGCCGGTGATGAAAGCTACAAAAAGGACCCTAGTTACATTGCTATGAGTACTGTTCGTGATGTAGCAAAATATCTAGCGCAAGCGGCAAAAGATTATGATTTAGAACAAATCGACATTTCTCTGCATGGGGGTGAGCCTTTGATGATAGGGAAAAAGCGATTTGAAGAAATTTGCCAGATATTAAACGAGTATATTAGCCCTTTGTGTGCGCTTGAATTAGCTGTCCAGACTAACGCAGTCTTAATTGATGAAGGTTGGATAGATTTGTTCTCAATTTATGATGTAGGTGTTGGTATCAGTTTGGATGGCCCGCGTGATATCAATGATATCTATCGAATCGATAAAAAAAATAAAGGTACTTATGATGCGGTAGTTAAAGGGCTAAACTACATTACGGAAGCAAGAAAAAGTGGGAAGCTTCCTGGTGCCGGCGGGTTGGTCGTTATCAACCCTGAAAGTGATGGTGGGGAAATCTATAAGCATATGGTGCATGATCTTGGGTTTAAGTCCTTGGACTTCCTTGCACCACAGCAGAGTTGGGTAGACTTTGATTTAGAACGTACACAGAAGGTTGCTGAGTTTTATTCTCAGGCTATGTCTCAGTGGCTAGAGGATGATAATGGCGACGTAAATATTAGAGCATTCTCAGAACCATTAGCTGCAATGTTATCGAATGATGGAGCAAGGTATAGGGTAAGAGCTCTTAAAGATGTTAAAGATGCTATTACAATCCGGAGTAATGGCGACGTGTGCCCCGATGATGCTTTAACTCCGTTAAGCGAAAATTATCGCTATACAGGATTTAATGTTTCCTCTTCTAAGCTTAGAGATTTTAGGGAGCATGAAGTATGGGCTGATCTTGCAAAAGGTGTTTCGGACGCCCCTGTAGAGTGCAAAGAATGTAAGTGGCTTGGAATTTGTAGAGGGGGCTTGGCAGAACACCGGTATTCTGTAGATAGGAAATTTTCCTCCCCAACGACATATTGTTCTGCGCGCAAAGATACGTTTGAACGACTTTATGAATATGTAACTCACGTAATAGACGTCGAGGAAGTGGACCAGAGATTGACTATGTCGGTTTCTATTTAACAGTGTTTCTTAAAATTGTTGAGGATGTACAGATGACATCTGTAGATATTAACTTACTTTTACCATTTAGTAGAGCTTCTCTCGCTAACGACGATCAGGTTTTTGCAGATTTATGTAGTATTTATGTAGGTGCAATTTATGAAAGATTGCAGGAAGCAATCAGTAAGACAACTTATGAATTTGCATATTTGGCAGACCCCTTGGTATCCGAGTTAGTAGATTCTATTGGAACTAAGGGATGGTCGCCTGAGTTTGGGCATGTAAACAAACTTTTGCGAAGAGAAGAGCCTTCCATTTTATCCGCGTGTACCCAGTTTTTCCTTGTTTTAGTTTCACATGGGTATTCTGGAGAAATGGAAATAGAGTTACCAATTCAAGATACACTTTATTTCAATAAATATAGAATGAATTGTCATGGAAAATTGCTGCTTAAGGCAGGTGATGGCACACTAAATCTACGTAGTGCCGACTATAATTATGATTTTGAGAAAAAAGGCTCTCTTTGGACATGTCCTGAAATCCCTGACGATAAATTTGTTATTATAGATGAAAAGAAAATATATGTTTCAACTGGATATGAAATAGATCCTGAATTGCTGTACTATAGTGAGCAAGCTCTCTCCTATGCTGATGCACCTGCTGCATTATCTAGATTGCAAGAAGCATTCAATTGTATCTCTAACTCTTCAAAGGATTATCGAAACTGGACCAAAAGATTGTTGCACCATGTCGGATTGGTCGCGCCTGTCCAAAATTGCAATTTAGTGAGTAAAAGCCTTCCTTCGCGACCTGGAGCAATACTAGCTACGTCACCAATCGGCGTTACAGATCTTGCTGAACAATTGGTTCATGAATGTTCCCATCAATATTATCATTTAGCGGCATTGATGATTGATTTTGTACGTGAAGGGGAAGATGCAAGTTTTTATTCCCCTCTGATGAAAAGAGAACGTTCAATTGAGAGGATATTGGTTGGATTTCATGCCTTTGCCAATGTTTTCCTTTTCTTTGATGAGATGCTCGAAAAGAAATCTGAATACGAACAAGTGGTGTTAGAAAGAATGAAAGATCTGGCGCCTGCGAATTGGCAACTTGTGAGTACGTTGATTGAGAATTCTTTTAGACTCACGGACCAGGCAAATGCTTTATGGCATCCATTGGAGAAAGATCTATTAGATTTATATAGAAAGTATGAACTCCCGCAAGAGGTGGATGTGAGCAAAGTGACATGGGGTATTCCTACTTAGAGTTTTGTTATGTCGAACTCATTCTTTCGCGCGGAAGCGTTAAAATATAGATATAAAACTCAGTGGCGAAGAGTTCACCGTAGCCGGAGCGTGAACTTTAGTGTGCTTAGTTTATTAACGGGGTTAACTGCTTCAATTCTATTGTTAATATTCAATTTCCAATAGATTGCTGGATATTTGAAGGCTGCTTGTGTCTGTAAATTTTGGTAACATTAGTAAAAAAATAAAACCAATTCGGCAAAGTGCTGCTGCCGAATGTGGTTTTGTGTGTATCACGATGATACTTAATCACCATGGTAGAGATTATTCCTTACAAGATATTCGGCGTATATTTGGTATATCTTTGCGAGGTAACGTTATCTCAGACTTAATGTCTGCTTTTGATACACTCGGCTTTGAGAGCTCTCCATTCAGAGTAGATATGGAAGACCTAGAAGAGTTAGTGTTACCATGTATTCTCCACTGGAATTTTGATCATTTTGTTGTTCTGGAGAAATGCAAGAACAACTCATTTGTAATATTAGATCCATTAATTGGTCGTAGAGAGTTAACATATAAAGAAGTTTCCGATCAGTTTACAGGTGTTGCCCTTGAAGTGGAGGAGGCCAATAACCAAAATATTGTTTTTGAAAAAACTAAAAATTTCAATTTACTGGATGTCTTACCTCAATTTAACGAACTATTGCCGTTACTAACACCATTATTCCTGCTGACGCTATTATTGAATGCCGTAGCGATATCATTACCGTTTTTTGTTCAAATTCTGTTGGATAAGCTATTACCTAATGTCAGTGCATCAATTGATGTAAGACTAAGCACATTATTTTTTGCTCTTATTCTGGTAGGTTTTTTTGTAGCTTTTACAAGGGTTGGGGTTGCTGTAGAACTAAGAAGAAAGGTTTCACAGCATATTTCTGAAAAGATATTCAAACGCCTTATTAAATTGAAGTTGGACTTTTTCGAACACAGATCTAGTGGCTCTCTAGCAACTATGTATCGTTCGGTCCATGAGATTACAACAGCATTTAGTGAAAGCCTGATAACGAGCTTGATCGATGGAATTGCTGTGCTTGTTGGGTTGTTTGTACTCCTCAGTTTAAATCTGGAGTTAGGGTTAATTCTCTTTGCAATATTTTCTACATATTCGATTGTAGCATATAAATTTCAGCAAGGAATAAAGTCTAGATTAGCGGGTGTGCTTCATAGTGAAGCAATTGAAAACGCGTTTTTTGTTGAAAGTATTAAATCTGTTAGATCGATAAGGCTTTTTTCGGCTGAGAGTATACGGCTAACCGCATGGAAAGCCATTAGATTTAACGTTGAAGAAGAGTATGAAAAACTTCTGCGCTATAAAGGAAAAAGCACGGGTGTATTAGAATTAATCCTGAATGGCGGGTGGATGCTTTTGATTATATGCGCGGCATCTCAATTAGTTGCAAACGGGATTTCTGTAGGCTATTTTGTTGCCTACGTAGCATGGTTTGGTTTCCTGACAGCCAGAATTCAGAATGGATTTCATGAATTTGCTGAATTGGATAATCTACAGGTTCATGTGGATCGTTTGTCAGATGTATTAGGAGCGGAGTTGGATGAAAGTTCATCGTCCAATTCAGTAGAATATGAAGAAACTAACTTTTCCTTGGAGCTTGGTGTCAGCATAACCTGTCAGGATGTCTGTTTTTCTTATGCTGATAATTTACCCTCTGTTTTAGAATCTGTATCTCTATCGACCGAAGCAGATAAGTTTGTGGTTATCAAGGGCAAATCTGGTGAGGGCAAGTCTACGTTGCTAAAATTGCTAACAGGAATCCTTACGCCTGATTCTGGAACTGTTTTCGTTAATGGTATTGAACTTACTCAGAACAATTTACGTCAGTTTCGAAAGTCAATTGGTGTAGTGGGACAAAATGAACAATTATTGATGGGCTCAATATCCGAAAACATCTCCTTTTTTGAGACTAATAGTGATTCAAAGCGTATTATTGAAGTTGCTAAATTAGCTGAAATACATGCTGACATAGAAAGTTGGCCTATGGGTTATGACACGATAGTAAACGAAGGTGGCACTGGTTTTTCAGCTGGTCAAATACAACGCATTTTATTAGCTCGAGCACTATATTCTAAACCCAAACTGCTGATATTAGATGAATTTTCCTCAAATCTGGATGAAGCAACTGAAGCTAAAGTGATCGATAATCTCAAAATGCTCAATATTTCTATATTGTCGGTCGCTCATCGCCCTGGGATAGTAAATAGGGCTGATGAAGTATTCAGTTTAAAGAAAGGTCATCTAACTCGATATACCTCTAATAATAGGAAGATATCGTAAATGTTTATTAAACCTGACTTCAAAGTGTTTTTCCATAGGGTGAGAAAAGACAGGTCTTATCGTTTTGTATTTGCTGCAACTATTGCAGGGTTATCAGCTGTTTTGATTATATTAGGTTATCTCAATGCTCAGCTTTATTCTGAAAGCTGGATCACTGACCGTAAGAATATTTTTCGTATCGACACTAAGTTTTATATACCCTCTCAAGTAGATCAGCATTCTGCCCAATCACCAGGTATTTTAAAAAAAACACTCGAATATAATTTCCCGGAGCTTAACTTGACTAGAGTGCTTAGTCGTTCTGGACATGCTGTTTTCAATGAGGCGTTTACAAAACTAGAGTTGACATTTGTTGATGAAGACTTTCCCTCTGTTTTCCCTCTTTATTTTGTTGCAGGCAACTGGAAGGAGCGATTTGATCCTTCAGATATATATATAAATGTGTCCCGCGCTATGGTGCTCTTTGGCAAGACAGATATAGTTGGACAATCAATTGAAATAAGACAAAGTGAAAATGGCGTAAAAGAGGTTTACCGTATAGCAGGTGTTTTTAGAGACCTACCGGTAAATAGTCAATTTCGTTTTTCATCAGTCTTACCACTGGAAAGAAATCGCTTTCCTGAAGAAGAATTTATCTTTGATAGCTGGACGAGTTTTGGATTACAGACTTTTATGAAAGTATCCTCAGAATTCAATGTCGAACAGTTTATCATTTCGTTACCAGATTTAGTTAATACGTTTGCTTCAGGTTGGTTTGGGGATACACCAACTAGTGAATTTTTGTCTTTCCATTTAGTTCAGCTAGATGAGATAAAAACTCACATGGTAGATTCTGGTTTTGATAGAGGAGAAGCGCCAAAGCCTATATTACTCTTTCAAGTATTGATGTTTGTTGTAGTTATTTTATTGGCAATTCTTGTCATTAATCTTGGAACGTTCTCTTACGGCAATACGGTAGAGAGAAATAGAGAATTAGCAATTAGAAGAGCGCTTGGGGCTTCTAAGAGTAATTTAAGTTTTCAAATGGTAATAGAGAACCTAATGATTGTTTTAGGTGCAGTAGTTGGATCATTGTTAATTGTAGAATTTATGGCACCAAGTTTTAGCGCAAGATTTGGGATAGATATTAGAGAGCTATTTGTCGGGTATAAAAGTATAGGTGCAATTGCAAGTGCTTTTTTACTACTAACGTTGTTGGCGTCAATCTTTCCTGTTTATTTGATACAGCGATTAAACTTAACGGATAGCTTGAAAAGTTCTTCACATATCGCTGGCTCTAGGCAACTTACTCGCGTCCAATATGTTTTGGTTTTCTTACAAGTTCTCGCAGCTGTTTTCTTACTTATATTTACATCGATCGTATTCTTTCAAGTTAAAATGTCGGTAACAAAGAGTGCTGGTTTTTCAAGTGAAAACCTATTTGTCATAGAAAATCCGAGTAACACTTTAGGATCAAGTTTTAGAAACGAACTAATGAAGTTACCGGACGTTTTGGAAGTTGCATCGGCTCAAAACACACCAGGGTATCGAGATATAGCGGCGAGTTCTGCATTTCGACTGACTGCAGGAAAAGCGAGTACTGTTACTTTGACTAGAGAAAGCGTGTCTGTAGACTTTTTTAAAATTTTAGGAGTAAACTTTTTAACTATTGATGAAACATGGGCTGCAAATGATGACTATCAAAATAGTGAGGCAGTGCACATTATTTTGAATGCTTCAGCTACTAAGTTACTTGGTTTCAAAACTCCTAACGATGCTATTCGGGCACCAATAGATATTGAGACTGGGACACAACAAGGAAGAGCCATTGCAAAGATAGTTGGAGTTGTTGAAGATTTTAATTTTTATGGTGCGAGAGAGGAAGTCCATCCCGCTTATTATTTATTAGGCGATAGAAACCACAGTAATATTTATATTAAAACTGCCTTAGACGTTATTTCACCTGATGCACTGAATACGGTTTGGCGCTCTTTTATTCCTGATATACCGCTGAATATAGAGAGTGTAGATGATCTATTGAAGCGAAACTACCAATTTGATTATGAGGTCTTGCTTACTTTAGGCGGGTTTACCGTAGTTAGTTTTTTTACTGCACTGTTTGGTTTTTTAACGATGGCCCAGGCCAAAATTCAAACCTCTGAAAAAAAAGTAACGATTCATAAAGTCTTTGGAGCTGACAGGTTTAAGCTTTATCAGATATTACTGTTACCGATTTTGCTACCAGTAATAATAGCGTCTATAGTCTCGTTAGTGCTTTCTAGACCTATGGTTCAGTATTGGCTCGAACAATACACTTTAAAGATTGATTATGATCTACCTTTGAGTGTATTAATAGTTGTCATATTTTGTGTTTTCTGTTGTCTATTAGTGTTTTTAAAGGTTTCACCTATCATAAATACATCCCCCTCAAATTACCTAAGAGAATGAGTACTTATTATTAGTAAAAGTAAACGCTAATTTGAATTGATAAAATAGCTTAAAAAGGTTCCTCAAATGGCCGGAGAAAAACAATCAGCAGAGCACGTGTCTGGTGCAGGAATGGATCGTGTTATTAGGAAAAAAAATAAACTAAAGAAATATATCATAATTGTATTTTTAGGGAGTATTGTAAGCGTTTTTCTATGGCATAATATACAGATGGATGGTGACGGACGTATCTTAAGGGTTGAGAAGAGTAGAGTTGTAATTTCTAAAGTGACAGAAGGTATTTTTGAAGATTTTATCCCGGTGCGTACTCGGGTTGTTCCACTCAGAACAGTTTTTCTCGATGCCGTTGAAGGTGGAAGAGTTGAGCATATCTTGGTTGAAGATGGTGTCTTGGTTGGAAAAGGGGAACTTTTGGTAGAACTTTCAAACACGAGTCTACAATTAGAGGCAACCAGAAATGAGGCACTTGTCACAGAACAACTAAACAATTTGCGTACTATTGAGCTACAGTTAGAGCAAAACCGTTTATCTCATAAACGCAGTTTGGCCGATTTTGAATATCAAATTAAACGTTTAAATCGGCAGGCAGAGCGTCGGCGAGAGCTAATTGTTAAAGGGACCATTTCACAACGAGAACTTGATGAGACGGAGGATGAGCTTGCGTATAATATTCAACTGCGAGATCTAACTTTAGAAAGCCAAGCTACAGATGCAAGGATGCAAGAACAGCAACTTGTATATTTGAAAGATAGAGTAGCGCAATTAGAAAAAAATTTAGCCTTTGCGAAGCAAAATCTAGATGCCTTAATTGTAAAAGCACCAGTTGCTGGAAAGTTATCTGGATTTAATATTGAGGTTGGTCAAAGCATTATTCGTGGTGGTCGGTTAGGTCAAATTGATGATCCTGTTCAGTATAAATTGACTGCGGATATTGATGAATTTTACCTTGGTCGCGTTGATATCGGTCAGACGGTAACGTTTGATAGAGGGAACCAAATTTACCAGCTACAGGTATCTAAAATTTATCCTCAAGTGAATAATGGTCAATTTGAAGTGGATATGGTGTTTTCGGGTAGGCAGCCGGAGGGAATTCGTCGGGGGCAGACTATTCAAACTAAACTAACTTTAGGTGATGAAACTAAGGCGGCTTTGGTGCCTAACGGAGCATTTATTCATGATACTGGAGGTAGCTGGGTTTTTGTAGTCGATCAGAGTGGTACTCAAGCGAACAGACGCTCAGTACGCCTAGGGCGTAGAAACTCACGGTTTATTGAAGTTTTGGACGGACTTGAAGTGGGGGAGAAGATTGTAACTTCTCCTTACTCAAGTTACATGGATATGGACAGGTTATCTTTAGACTAGCCCTCATAATTCCGAAATATTTGAAAAGCATGAAATAAACATTGGGGGAATAAAATGTTAAAACTTGGGAATTTATCTCGAATATATCGTACTGATGAGATTGAAACACTTGCTCTAAACAACGTGAATGTTGAGATTGCAGATGGTGAGTTCCTAGCTATTATGGGGCCGTCAGGGTGTGGTAAATCCACGCTTCTTAATTTGATTGGCATGCTTGATAGCCCCAGTAGCGGGGATTATTTTTTTAGAGGAGTAAATATTGCTAAATATTCTGAAAAGCAATTAAGTGAAATTCGCAAGAAAAATATAGGGTTTATTTTTCAGTCTTTTAACTTAATCGATGAGCTAACAGTAGCTGCGAATATTGAACTTGCTCTTCTCTATCAAAATATCCCTGCTGGCGAACGAAGGGACCATACAGAAGCTATTATGGAAAAGTTTGGTATTGCTCACCGTGCTAACCATATGCCGAGCCAGTTATCGGGAGGGCAGCAACAGAGAGTTGCTGTTGCAAGGGCAATTGTTGCGGGCCAAAAGATAATTCTTGCTGATGAACCTACTGGTAACCTAGATAGTGTTCATGGTCGGGAGGTGATGGAAATGTTACAGTCTCTGAATGCAGAAGGTACTTCTATCATTATGGTTACGCATAGTTCGAACCATGCAGCATTTGCACATAGAACTATTAAGCTTTTTGACGGACATATCGTTACTTAATGTGTAGGTATCACAACTTTGGCTGACATTTTATATTAGATATAAACGGTTAGTTGAAGAGCGCTAAAGAAGAAAACCAGATTTCGAGAGTTGTTTTCCAGCCATCTTATGGTGCTCATTTGTCTAGTGGGACGGACCCAATTGTAGGATTGCACCATATTGAGCAAGAACTGTTGAAAATCTCTGCGAACACGGTATTCCTCAGAGCGTGTTATTTCATGGAAAACTTCTTATGGTTCACAGCTCCAATTAATGAGCATGGAATTATTCCTTTGCCGGTGAATAAGAAGAGCCAAACAATCTTTAATTCAACAGATGATATTGCCAAGAGAGCAGTTAATTGGATTGCCGCTCCTTCATGGACTGGGAAGATTGTTGATGAAATACACGGGGAACTTCTGAGCTTTGAAGAAGTGTCTGGTTTGATCGGTCAGCAACTTGATAAAGATATCCAGATTATGGAACTGTCTGATGAGCAGTCTGTTGAATCATACACTCAGCCTCATATTGGGTTTAGTGAACATTATGCAAAACTGTTTAACGAGTTGCACAGAGGCATCGATAACAAGGTTCTCGTTCCTGAGTTTAAAGTAACTGCTGAATCTGGTGTACAAGAGCAGTTTTCTAGTTTTGTTAAAACTAAATTCTAGCTTTTAAAGCGGTTTCAAATAGCAAGTTCATGAGTACTAATCTGGTGCACTTGCTATTTTAGTTGTGAGTTGACGAGGTCATATTAAAGCTTGATGGTACTTAGAAAATGTAGAGTGTGTGTTAACGGGCTGTAAAACGAATTTTTTGAATCGTAAAACTCACACAAAATTACGCACAAAAATTCTTATTAAAATAAAATATATAATAATTTCAAATGTTTAAGTGTGTATCAATCAGGCTCATAACCTGAAGGTCGTAGGTTCAAATCCTACTCCCGCAACCAATTTAAAGGGTCGTCCACCATCTAGTGGGCGGCCCTTTAACTTTGTTGACCGGATTTAGGCTGCGATACCTTGCAAGATACGCCCAAAGCGTAGATTGCAGGTTCATATGGAGCAAGTCGAAGACGCAGCGGAATGACGAGGAAGGACATAGTCCTGACGAGACTAATCCTAATCCCAAAACCATTAAAAGAGGTCAGTACCCAGAGGGTGCTGGCCTTTTTTAATTGTACCAGAGACGGTGAAGGTCTTTGATCAACTAAATAAGAACATTGATCCAGGCTATGATAGCATTCGCATAATATAGGATAGTAGCACCAGAATATCCTGACAGAATAATTGTTACATAAAATACTGTCATGGAGAGCGAGATGGAAAACTCAAACATATCGAGAAGGCGGATGGTAGGGCTTTTGGGTGCTTTGCCTGTTGCTGGTGTTGTTGGTGCAGTCACCAGTAAAGCAGAGATGCTGCAAGCTGGTGCCCGCACGGTTACACCGCCTCAAACGGAAGGGCCGTTTTACCCACGAACCAAGCCTGCTGATATTGATAATAACCTGATCTTGATGGGAGAGGGGATCGAGCGTGCGACTGGTGAGCAACTGGAACTGCTGGGTAGAGTGGTAGACAGGCACGGTAACCATATCAGCGGAGCGAAGGTGGAGATTTGGCACTGCGATCATTTGGGTGTTTACCACCATGTGAGGCTTGATGATACGCAGGATGAGCACTTTCAAGGGTACGGTGAAACCCGCTGTGACGGTGAAGGAAAATACCGCTTCTTAACGGTGCAGCCGGGGCTGTATCCAGGACGGACACGTCATATCCATTTCAAGGTATTTGCGGAAGGACACCGTACGCTTACGTCCCAGCTTTACTTTGAACAAGATATGAAAGCAAATCTCAGGGACGGTATATACCAGGGGCTTACAAGTGCGGAAAAGAAAGCCGTAACAATGCAGGTTAATCCAGTGAATGATGGTAAAGGACGTTCAGGCTTTTTCGAAATTGTAGTCGCTTAAAAGCGTCAATGAAAATCGCGGCTGCGGGGTATGAGATCTTTTACATTCCTTGGATGCCCGCCGCTGCGATAAGCTGGTAATTGTAAGCTGGCATCTGCATCATTTTCCAGACCATCAGAGAGTTTTAAAAGTTCAGCTGAAGCATCCTTGAGCTCTTCGGCAACCAAATGGGTAACATCGCTTTCGTGTTGGAGTTTACCTTTGATAATGAGTAGGCGGCTGCTCATGACTGTAGCACGCTGGTTTTCAAATACTTTCTTCCATACCACCACATTAGCCACTCCAGTTTCGTCTTCGACAGTAAGGAAAATAACACCCTTAGCACTACCGGGCCGTTGGCGTACCAGCACAAGGCCTGCGACAGTTGCTTTTGTTCCGTCCCTTAATTTGGTGATATCAGCACATCGTAGAATACCTTCATGTTCAAGAGCGGGGCGCAGAAAACTAAGCGGGTGTGCCTTGAGGGATAACCTCATGCTCTGGTAATCATTCACCACATGTTCTGAAAGCGGCATTGTTGGGAGTTCAGTTTCTGGCTCAACGCCTTTGTCTTTGGTGTCTGCGTGAGAAAACAGCGGCAGATCTGGGCTGTCTATCAAACCGCGCACTTGCCAAAGCGCTTGTCTGCGGTCGAGCCCACAGGAACGAAAGGCATCTGCCTCAGCCAGCTTTTCAATTTGGGCGACAGGTAAGCGTGTGCGCATATGCAGGTCTTCTACATCAGTATAAGGACGCAGACGGTTATCAGTAATTGTGTTGGCGCTATCTTCGCTGATACCTTTGATTTGCCGAAATCCTAGTCTGAGTGCCCACCCCCAGCGGTTGTCAGGCGCTGGTTCTAGAAGGTTATCCCATGTACTGATGTTGATATCGACTTCGCACGCCTTCACACCGTGTTCTCGTGCATCTCTTACAATTTGGGCCGGAGCATAAAAGCCCATAGGCTGGGAATTCAGGAGTGCGCAAGCGAATACATGAGGAAAATGGCACTTTAGCCAGGCAGAGGCATAAGCGAGCATAGCGAATGCGGCGGCATGACTTTCAGGGAAGCCGTAATCAGCAAAGCCACCAATTTGCTTAAAACAACGTTCAGCAAAATCCAGCTCATACCCGCGTGAGGTCATACCGTTGATGAACTTTTCCTGAAATTTATGGATCGTCCCTTGGTTACGGAAAGAAGCCATGGAGCGGCGAAGTTGGTCAGCCTCTTCTGGTGTGAAGCCTGCTGCTACAATGGCAATGCGCATGGCTTGTTCTTGGAACAAAGGCACCCCGTAGGTGCGTTCCAGTACCTCATTAAGCTCATCAGCAGAGCCAAAACGTGGGTCACGTTTGGGTAATTCCCTTTTCTCCAACCCTTGGCGCCGCCTGAGGTAAGGGTGCACCATATCGCCCTGTATGGGCCCGGGACGCACAATGGCCACTTGCACTACGAGATCATAGAACACATTTGGTTGAAGGCGCGGTAGCATGCTCATCTGCGCGCGGCTTTCTACTTGAAAGACACCAATGGTATCGGCCTTGTGCAGCATTTTATAGGTTGGCCGGTCGTCGGTTGGGATGTTTTCCAGTGTATAAAATTTGTTATGGCATGCTTGGATCATCTGGAAGGATTTTCGGATGCAGGTAAGCATCCCAAGCGACAGTACATCTACCTTTAGGATTTCAAGCGCATCCAGATCATCTTTATTCCATTCAATAACAGTGCGGTCCTGCATAGCTGCGTTCTGGATAGGCACAATTTCATGGAGCGGCGTTTCTGTGAGTACAAAACCACCTACATGTTGGGATAGATGCCTAGGGAAACCGATAATTTCATGAGCTAGGTTTAAAGTTTGGCGTAGACGGTTGTCATTTGGGTCAAACCCTGCTTCTTCCACTTGGCTATCAGGTATTTCCTTGCCGTATGAGCCCCACACCGTGCCGGACAGGGCTCCGATCATATCTTCTGATAATCCCATAACTTTTCCTACCTCGCGAATGGCGCTACGAGCGCGGTAGGTAATGAGGGTTGCCGTAAGGCCAGCGTGTGCTCTGCCGTATTTCTTATAGATATACTGGATTACTTCTTCGCGGCGTTCATGTTCAAAATCTACATCAATATCGGGTGGTTCTGAGCGAGCGTCAGAGATAAAGCGTTCAAACAGTAAATCCACTTGCTCAGGGTTTACATCAGTGATGCGGAGTGCAAAACAGATAAGAGAGTTCGCCGCAGAACCGCGCCCCTGGCAGAGAATTTCTCTGCTGCGAGCATATTCAACAATATCATTTACAGTGAGGAAGTAAGGGGCGTAATGCTTACGGCCAACAATCGCCAGTTCATGAGCTAGTGTTTTTTTAATAGAAGCTGGAACCTTTCCATTTTCATAACGCTCTGTGATACGAGACCACACAAGGCTTTCTAGATGTTCCTGTGGGGTAACATCTTTTGAAACTGCTTCTTTGGGGTAATTATAGCGCAGTTCATCAAGGCTGAAGTTACAGGCTTCTTTAATAGCCATCGTATTTTTAAGTGCCTCGGGATGGTCAGAGAACAGGCGATCCATCTCATGAGCAGGTTTTAGGAAGCGTTCAGCATTCTGCTGCAGTAGGTAACCTGCTTCTTCAATGGTTTTATGTTCGCGGATACAGTTTACTATATCAGCAATTTGCCTGCGTTCAGGGGCGTGAAACAAGATATTACCAGTGGCAACCAGCGGAACATGTGCTTGTGCTGCTGTGTAGGCTAACCAGGCAATACGGCGTTTATCATTTCCCTGATAGCTATAGCTTGCCGCCAGATACAGGTTTGTATTTAGTTGCTCCCTGATCAGGGGTAATTCGGTGTGGAGTGCGCCGGATACGGTTTCCGGAAGCAATGTGAAGATTATGCCTTTTGAGAAAGCAGTTACATCGCTCAGATAAAGATAGCATGACCCTTTCTCTGCGCGCCGATTACCGATGGTAAGAAGTTCTGTGAGACGAGCATAGGCCGCTTTATCTGTGGGATAAGCAAGAAGAGATAAGCCACACACAAGATCAAGTCTGCAGGCAGGGATATAGGTCATATCATGGGTTTTGGCTGCACTATGAGCGCGTACGATACCTGCCACTGTATTACGGTCGGTAATCGCTGCAGCGGATAAGCCTATCGCTTTTGCGCTTATTATCAATTCTTCAGGGAATGAAGCTCCTCGCAGAAAGCTGAAATTGCTGCTAATTTGTAATTCTGCATACTCGGCCATGGCACACTCACGCAAAAAAACCGTGCATAAACCACTGGGGCTGGGTGCTTTGTTTCCGATTTTCAGAAGGTCGAACGCCTTTGATTGCATAAAGGCCTGAACGGAAAAGCCATAATCGAGCGCCACTTTTTACTTCTACCTGATAATAATCACGTGTTGGGTCTTCGGAGTTTATCCACCATTCTGGAGCAATGCGCTCTGGCCCCTCGGCTTTTGTGACTAAATGTTCAACCCGGCGCCAACGGAACCGTTTTGGTGCCCCTTCTGGTACTTCAGCGAGCACGTGAATAGCTTCCGGGCGCAAGAGCAGCCTGATAGGGCGTATAGGTAAGGTGGAAAGATATTCTTCCCAATGAAGTTCGTTGGTTTGAAGTGACGTAAAGATTTGTGCCTGTTCAGGAATATAACTGTGGCGGTGTTTAATTTTCCTGACAGAAGAAGGGCCAAGGCGGGCACCAATACGGTCAAGAAATTCAGTGACTGAATGCTCGGCATGTGCTTTTGCGCTGCTGGTTTGTTCAGGCGGTAAATGGGCGGTTTCCTCTGCGCTTAACAACAGAAGATCAAAGCCAAATTCTGCTTCCAGGTCAGGTAGCTTTTCCTCAAGAAGTCGCATCAGGTGTTTTTGGTCTCGGCTTGGTTTATTAGTGCCAATCATTAGTTTCTGTACACTGCCGTCTACACGAAAACCGTAGAGAGCTAATCGCATAACACCTTTATCCGCTTCAGCGAGAAGACCAGTAAGTTCGAGTAGTAGCTCCTTGATAGCGGTACCAACCATTTCCTGTAGCTGGAGTGGTTCGCTGAAGGCCATACGCACTTGCCATTCAGGTAATAATGTAAAAGGAATGATGGGCTCATTGCGGCGGCCTTCAGCCTGATCCATTCTTGTAATTAAGGCTTCTATCTTCTTGCTGTTTTTGCCTCGAAAACGCTGCATTAAGGATGCTCGAGGTAAGTCAAAAAGCTGCCCTGTTTTTTTCAACCCCAGCTTAAAAAGCATTTGCTGCATACCATCATCAAGCTGTAGGGCAGCCATGGTTAAATTACTCAGTATAGCTCGGCTTTCTATAGGGTTTTCAGATATTGTTCCGGGTTTGTAATGAGAAAAGGCCCAAGCCATACGGCGATTTTCCGCCATAGAAATTTGGCTGTTTATACCACTGTTTCTTAGGCGGGTTTTGATACTGTCGAGCATAGCCTCTTCCCCCCCGAACAGGTGGGTGCATCCAGTAACATCAAGCAGTATGCCATCGTCACCGTCCACCGCTACCAAAGGGGTATAACGAATGAACCAACGGGTGAGGTCTTCCAGCTTTTGCTGGTCAGCTTTCGGTGTTGAGGGAGCAACCTGAAGCACAGGATGAATGGCACGTGCTTCAGCCAAGGTCATACCAATCCGTAATCCTATTTTATGGGCGGCAGGGCAAACAGCATATAAGGTTTGTGTTTGTCGTTCGCTGGCAGTGAGAGCAAAAGGCTTGTCAAACGGCTGCTTGTGCAATCGGTGTGATCGACGCCACTGGTCGATCGGCCACAGGGGAAGCCATATAGAGATAATCCGGCGCATGGAACCATTCCATTGTCTGAGTGATTGGGCGTTTCCCCCCGCGATGTTTTGTAAGAGACGCTTCGAGGACTGCATGCCCTGGCGCTTGCTCATTAAAGAAAGAGTGGTGGCTTTCTCCCGCTTCAGTTTGCCAGCGCGTGTAAGCCGCTGATGAGGGAGCATGTTCTGATCGCATTAAAAGAAGGCACCGGGTGTTATGGTCTTGCGCTGTAATAGTAAGACGCCGGCTGGATGTGAGGTCCATTTGTGTTACTTCACCAACAACAGCACTGATAGCATTCACCTTGAGGCCTTCTTCAATTGCCCATAAAGCTTCTTTTTCATCGCGGCACATCACAAATAATAACCGTTCCGGTGCTATGCCTTGCGCATGCAGACCAGGGCCATAAGGTACACCATAATCATAGGAGAACCGGCGCGTGGTAACCCAGAGAACAGGTGCTGTACTTTCTTTCTCAATAGAGAGCAAAAGTGCCATTGCTGCTGCTGTATCAACAGGCTTCTGTGCCCATATTTCATGAACACCGCTTTGTCTTAATTCGCTGAAATCAATTTTTGAAGTAGCGTGGACAGAGGTATTTTCTGTTTCCATATCCCATGTGGGAGTTTTGCCTTCTTCTTCAATTTTCGCCACCATATGGCGTAGTTTTTTCAAAGCCTCTATTTTGTTATTGGGGCTTGTTCTGCCAGTTTGGTGTTCCTCATATGTATTATCATTATGGGCGATAAACACCGTTCTTTCCTTCATGTTCGATTCTTTTGTTCACTATATGTTCTCATTGAAAAAGAGTCAATTCACTCGCGAAAGTGAAGGTTAATCTTCAGGTCTGGGCGTAATTTTTCAGTAGGGTAAAATTAATTGGCCTGATGTTATTCTTTGTTTCACCAGTCAGTGATAAAATGTTGTAATAACAAAGGAAGTAGGTGAGATATGAAATCAGTATGACACATTCTGGACCAGCAGATTTTAGTGCCCTTTTCAGTTTGGGGCTGTCTTCCTTTTTTCTTCAGCAGTTGAGTGCGGAAGAAAGAGAGCAAGGCAAGCTCGCGCGTGTTGTTGAGGTGCAGCGGTCGCAGGTCACAGCAAATGATGGAATAAATGAATGGATCATCCCACTTGGCGGCAATTGGTACCAATTGCCTGCGGAACAACGCCCCACCATTGGTGATTGGGTGTTGCTGGATGCAAAGCGTGAAAAGGTCCTTAGATTACTTGAGCGGAAAAGTGTTTTCAGGCGCGTAGCTGCAGGCCCGAAGGTTGATCTGCAATTGATTGCCGCAAATGTAGATACGCTGTTTATTGTTACTTCCTGCAATGAAGAATTTAACGAATCTCGCCTCGAAAGGTATCTGGCACTGGCTTATGAGGTAGACGTGTATCCCGTAGTGGTGATGACCAAAACCGATATGGCAGAGGATGCAGAAAGCTACCGCAGGCGAGTACAGGCGATGAAGCCTGATCTGGTGGTTGAGCTTGTTAATGCCCTTGATGTGGAAGATGTGCAAAAACTGGCAAGCTGGGTTTCAAAGGGGTCCACGGTGGCGCTTGTGGGGTCATCAGGGGTTGGAAAATCAACACTTGTAAATTCGCTTTCCGGCCAAAAGCTTACTGAAACCAGTGGTATTCGGGAAAAGGATGCAAAAGGGCATCATACGACCAGTTACCGCGCGCTCTATCCCTTATCATCTGGTGGTGTACTCCTTGATGTGCCGGGTATGCGGGAAGTGAAAGTTGCACACCTAAGCACATCCCTTGCGGAAGTTTTTGATGATATTGAAGCTATCGCCCAGCACTGTAAATTCAGGAACTGTGCACATGTGGAAGAGCCCGGCTGTGCTGTAAGAGCTGCCCTTGAAGCAGGAGAGCTTGATCCTCGACGCTTGAAAAATTACCAAAAGCTTATTCTTGAAGAAGCGAGAAATACTTCATCCTTATCAGAGCAGCGACACAGAGACCGCCAATTCAGTAAAATGGTGCGGCGTCATGTGAAAGCTAAAAAAGGACAGCAACGTTCATAGGAAAAAGGCGCATGACTGTTTATCCATGCGCCTTTCTGTTTTTTTAGTGCTTGTGCCCAGCACCAGCGCCTGAAGGAATACGAATAGTATCCACAAGCTCTTGTACCTCAGCGGGTGGTGCACTGCTGGCTTTTGAAACGGCGGTTGCTACCAGGAAGTTCAGTACCATACCTAGAGAACCAATACCTTCAGGTGATATACCAAACCACCAGTTTGCTGCTGTGTTTGCCTCTGGCGCGATGAACTTGAAATAAACGATATAAGCAAAGGTGAAAAGAAGCCCCACCAACATGCCAGCAATCGCGCCTTCTTTGTTCATCCGGCGTGAGAAAATACCCATGAGGATTGCTGGAAACAGGCTTGCAGCCGCCAAGCCAAAAGCGAAGGCCACCACTTGCGCGACAAACCCTGGCGGGTTGATGCCCAGATACCCTGCCACTCCGATGGCACAGGCTGCGGCAATGCGAGCATAAAGAAGCTCTTCCTTGTCAGTAATTTCAGGCTTGAAGGTTTTCTTCATCAGATCATGGCTGACAGCAGAAGAAATCACTAGAAGAAGGCCTGCCGCGGTGGAAAGGGCAGCAGCTAAACTGCCAGCTGCTACAAGTGCGATCACCCAGTCTGGTAGTTTGGCAATTTCAGGGTTTGCGAGCACCATGATATCGCGGTCAACATATACTTCGTTAGCGCTTGCGGTGGCAGAATTGGTTACAACACGTTCACCGTTCGGGCCTCGTTTTTCGCCATCAAAAGTGGGTTTGCCGTCAAATGGTGCGCCTGCGCGGTATTGAATATTGCCGTCACCGTTTTTATCGGTCCAACCAACAAGGCCTAAGTCTTCCCAGTTTTTGAACCACTGAGGTGTTTCCGCGTAAGATGTTTCATTCACTTCGTTAATGAAATTGATGCGGGCGAAAGCACCAACGGCAGGTGCAGTGGTATAGAGAATAGCAATAAATACCAGTGCCCATCCTGCTGATTTTCGGGCATCAGACACTTTAGGAACCGTGAAGAAACGCACGATTACATGTGGTAGGCCCGCAGTACCTACCATCAAGGCTGCGGTAATTGCGAAGATATCGGTGGTGGATTTGGTGCCTGCCGTGTAGGCGGTAAATCCTAAATCTGTAAGCACGCTATCAAGTTTGCCGAGTACTGTTAAGCCTGAACCATCTGTTACTTCAGAACCGAGCCCGAACTGAGGCACAGGATTGCCTGTGATCAGCATGGAAATGAAGATGGCAGGAACCGTATAGGCGAAAATAAGCACACAGTATTGGGCCACTTGTGTGTAGGTAATACCTTTCATGCCGCCGAGCACAGCATACATGAAAACAATAGCCATGCCGATGATCACGCCGAGATCAATATCCACTTCAAGGAAGCGAGAGAACACAATGCCCACGCCGCGCATCTGCCCTGCCACATAGGTGAAGCTGATAAAGATAAGGCAGATAACAGCCACAAGGCGGGCGGCATCACTATAGTAGCGGTCGCCAATGAAATCAGGCACGGTGAATTTGCCAAACTTCCTCAGGTATGGCGCAAGAAGGAGGGCGAGCAGCACATAACCACCCGTCCAGCCCATCAGGTAAACGGAGCCATCATATCCAAGGAAGGCAATAAGCCCCGCCATGGAGATGAAAGAGGCAGCGCTCATCCAGTCAGCCGCGGTGGCCATACCGTTAACAACAGGGTGCACACCGCCGCCCGCCACATAAAATTCCTTTGTGGAACCTACGCGGGACCAGATGGCAATGCCGATATAAAGCGCAAAACTGATGCCAACGAAAATATAAGTGAGAGTTGAAGCATCCATCAGGCATCTCCCTCATCATCAACACCGTATTTGCGGTCAAGCCTGCGCATGGCGGAGGTGTAGACGAAAATCAGGGCTACAAAGACATAGATGGAACCTTGCTGTGCGAACCAGAACCCGAGCTTCACTCCAAAGAATTCAATGGTGTTAAGTTCATCAACGAATAGAATGCCAGCACCGAAGGATACAACAAACCAAATCGCTAATAGTTTGAGTAGTAAGGCGATATTGGCTTTCCAGTAATCGTTTGATCGTCCACTGATATCTTTTGATGTGGTTTCTTCTTTCACCTCAGGTGGTTGCATATAGCCCTCCAGCTTCCCTGTTCCCAAAAGGAATATGAAAACAGGGGCGAAAGGAATGCAAGCAGAATAGATGTTTTATTTATGGCGGTACAGTTATTGGAACAGGCTTTGGCCTATATGGTGGCCATATTCATACCCTACTGAAAAACCAAGTAAAAGTATGAACCCCAGTGCACGGGCAATGATAAGATGATGCGGTTTAATTTCAGAGTTTTCCATTACATTGCCCGGCGGAAAAAACTTATTGAGTGGTAAGTAAGATATAAGCAGAGGTTAAGGTCAGCCCGAGGACTATAAAAACAGTTACCTGCCAAGATTTCACAGTTGTTGTCAGAAAACCTTCTTTAAAACCGGAAACCAAATCATTTTTTAATGCCACTTTCTTGATCCTTTGTAATGTCGCATATCGATAGATATGAGCTGATTAATTTGAAAGATGTGTCCGTTTTATCAAAGAAATACTCGTAATATCTTCACATAGATGAATTACAGGAAATATTTCTTAATCAAAAAGAGTCCAACGATAGCCAACCCGATATAGAATCCGAAGGAGATCCCTTCCTTGAAACCTAAGTGTAACCCGGTTTTGAAATGTTCTTTCATATTAGATGATTGCATAAGCTCGTCCATCTTCCCTGTTTTCAGAGAACAGGGAGCGTTGGTTGAATTGCTAAAGGGTAAAACAAACCGTGTTTATAGAGTTTGGCTTTGTTACTGAACCCGTTCTACCTGCATGCCTTTTTGCTTTAACAAATCAATGACCGACCCTTCACCAACAAGGTGACCAGTACCAACAATGATCATATAATCGCCAGGCTGTTCGAGAATGGCTTCAATCTGTGGTACCCAGTTTTTATTGCGGTCTAAAAGGATAGATTGCTCAAGCTCGGGGTATTCATCAAATGATTTATCAAAAACTGTTTCCATGGCTTTAAGGTCACCTGTTGTCCAGGCAGATGTGATTGTTTCCATGGTTTGTTGTAGATCATCTTCATCAGCAAACATTTGTTTCAGGAAGTTCACTTCCTGCTCATCTGTCATGTTATCAAACATGGAAAGCTGGAATTCAGCTGTTTCAAGGCCATCAATCTCTAGGCCTTTAGCTTGTGCAAGGCTTACAATGCTGGCTTCCACACCTGCAGCAGGATTAAAACCAAGTTTCGCAAATTTGAAGGCTGTGTAAATTGTGCCTGCCATCCAGGGCTTGAAACGTGCAAACTGTGGTTCTTGCATACCAAGGCCTGTAAGGGCCGTTTTCAGTTTTGAATAAACATCTTCGGGCAGGTGGTTTTTCAGGGCATCTCCTTCGGGCAACAGGCCATATTTAACAACAAGCGGCTGCATTACTTGCGGTGATTGGTCTTTTGCTGAAAGTTCCAGATAGATTTTATCAGCCCCTGATACAAGACTTTGCAGGTTATCATTCATCCACACTGTACCTGGCTTCAGCACATGAACAGAACCAAGAATATGAATGTTTGTGTCTTCATCAGCTGTTTTCCAAACAGCCGGGCCATTAGCAAATGAGGGTATAGTAAGTAAGGCTAGTGCTAGGATATGTTTAAGCATACTGTTTCCTTATATGTAGATATTGCATTGGTCTGCATATAGTTCATTGCGTTTCGATGTTTATTAGGAACATGAAAACAGGTACATAGATAGAGTTGTGGGTTAAAACTGTGATTTATTTCAAAATGTTTTTCTAGGCACTTAATAGTTGCCTGTCGTGAGTGCTTTAACCCGAATAGATGGTTATTCCTTTTGATGCCGACCTGAATAGTAAGTTAGCAGGCCCCAAATGGCCCCAAAAATGAAAACGATACCCGACAAAGTTTGGAGTCCTTCATAATATTTATACAATAAAGCCCCAACTATCGCAGTTGTAGAGAATATAATTGATGATCTGACCTGATATTGTTTCATTTTATTGATCCGTAAAATCATTGATATAAATACTGCCTCACCAATAGAGTAAGGCAGTAAGTTAAGGCTCTAATCTCTTAGATACGAGTAGTTATTGTGTCAGCTAACATTAAGTTAGCTATCAACTATCATCGGTGTAATTCCAGTTTTTACACACCTATAGCTTGGCCATTGATAGCATTAACTAGCTGATAAATGGGTAGCGGCTGCGTCGGCTAGCATTAAAATACCGCCAGCAATCATCATTGCGCCTCCAACACCTACACCTACAGCATTGCCATGGAAAGCGCTAACTAAGCCAATTCCACCACCAATAGTAGCAATTGCGGCGCCTGCGTCGCCAAGCCAACCAGCACCCATCACAAAATCAATCTCGTTGATGTCGAGTTCTTGAATTTGGCTATTGTTGTAATCGAAAGTAATTGCATTCATTATAGGTACTCCATTTCATTTTAATGTTGTGGATTGGGGTTGGTTTCGTTTTTCAGGCTAGGCCAACCCCTGTTTTAATCCCCTGATAATTCAGAGGTTTTTGTGAGAAATACTCACAAAACTCTTTAATCCCTTAAGCAGAGTTCACTTTGTTTAAAGCACGCTCGAAGGCGTTTTTACCGGCTTGTTGTGCCCATGCTTGGGTAAGTGGTTGAAGCTGTTGCTCAATTTTATGGCCCCCCTCGAGAAACTTTTGCCCTGCATCAGAGGCGTAAAAAACATTCACGGCTTCTACCTCTGCTTCCGTGAAGGCTGTTTTATAGGCTTCAACAATTGTTTCGGTAAGTTGTGGCAACTCAAGCTGATACTCTTGTTGAAAGGCTGTGAGAGTTTCTTCCAGAGCAGCAGGGTCAGCTTGCTGGGATTGATTTTTAATAGATTGCACCGCTTGCTGCATAAACGCTTGTTCCATGCCTTTAATAATCAGATCCATTTTGGTGTACCCGAAGAGGGTTTGAATTTTTTGATCAAAGTCAGCTGAAGCGGTAGCTGTAATAGGTGTTTGGTCGTTCATGAATGTATCCTATTTTTAAAACGCTGGTGCGTGAATGCCTTCAGTTTTGTGGTTTTTTTCAGTTTCATTAGTGTTGTTTTCTCTGAACTTTGGTGGCAGGCCTATCTCACATAGTTGTCCATCACGCATCTCCATCACCCGCTCGGCAGATTTAATTGTCTCAGGCCTGTGGGCGATAATGATACGGGTGATACCGAGGTTCGCGATTGATTGGTTCACCATGCGCTCGGTTTCTACATCCAGATGTGCGGTGCCTTCATCCATAAACAGGATCTTGGGTTGTCTGTAGAGCGCGCGGGCCAGCATGATACGCTGTTTTTGGCCGCCACTGAGGGCCGAACCCATATCCCCTACAAGGCTTTCATAGTTCATAGGCATTGCCATGATTTCATTATGAATCTGGGCGGCTTTCGCAGCTGCTATCACGCGTTCCATATCGGTTTCTGGGTCGAAAAAAGCGATGTTCTCGGAGATAGACCCTGCAAAAAGATCATCTTCCTGCATAACCACACCAATATGTTTGCGGTATTTGGTAAGCCCATAATCTGAAAGAGATGTATCCCCGAGCAGCACCTGGCCTTCATTTGGTTTAAAAAGCCCGGTCATAATCTTGAGCAGCGTTGTTTTTCCGCATCCACTTGGGCCTGCGATCGCAACAGATTCTCCAGCTTTAATGTGCAGGTCCACGTTTTTCAGAACGTCCGGTGTGTTGTCAGCGTATCGGTAACGAATATTCTGGAGGATGATTTCACCCGTAAGCGGTGGTTGTTCAATGGTTTGCGGTATGTCCAGAGGCTGTTCTTCCTGTTCCGCATGGGCGATATCTGCGATACGCTCAAGATGCAGGCTGAGCATGCGGTATTCTATGGCTTTTTCAACAAGCGCTGTTGCTTTATCGGTGAAGTTCCGTTTGTACGCCATAAAGGCAAAAATCATTCCTACGCTAAAATCAGCGCTCAATACCATCTGCACGGCCACATAAATAAGAATGATATGTTCAATGCCGAAGATGCCTGAATTTGCGCTCTGAAACCAGATGCCGAGCTTTGAACTTTTGGCATTGGTATTGATCACTTCGGCATAACGGTTCTGCCACATGCCTGTACGTTCGCTTTCACCGCCAAACAGTTTTAAACTGGTCATGCCGCGAACAGTTTCCATAAAGGTTGTTTGTTCTTTTGCTCGTGCGATGATGGCATCTTCCTGCGCTTGCCGGAAAGGGCGGTAAAACATCATTCGAAGGACCAGATAAAGCGCCCATGCAGTAAGTGCGATTGCAGCCAGTATAGGGCTGTAGATAAACATCAGCACAAGTGTGGTAAGAGCCATCATACCGTCAATCAGGCTGGCAATTAGCCCTTCTGTGAGCATGACCTTAATTGGTTCCATGGAACCAAAACGTGAGACAATATCGCCAATGTGGCGCTTCTCGAAGAAATCAATGGGCAATTTCAGGAGATGTCGGAAAAGATTTCCAACCATCTGGTAACTCATCATGCTGCCGAAATAGAGCAGCACATACCCTCGCAGAGTTTGTGTAAGTACATTAATAAGAGTGAAGCCAGCGAACCCTAATGCGATTACAAAAAGAAGGTCTGTATCAAATTTGGTAAGCACTTCGTCCACAGCAATTTGCAGATAAAAAGGGCTTGCGAGCACAAAAAGCTGCAATACAACAGACAGAATGAAAACCTGAACGAGGTTTCGTTTGAGGCCAAACATACGGCCCCATAAATCTGTCAGGCGAAGTGTGGTTTTTTCTTCCCGTTTTTCGAATGTTTCTGACGGTGTGAGTTCAAGCGCAACCCCTGTAAAGTGATCAGAAAATTCTTCAGTGGTATAGGTTCGTTCACCCAGAGCAGGGTCATGAACCACCATTTTGTTTTTGCCAACAGATTTAAGCACCACAAAATGGTTCATATCCCAATGAAGAACAGCAGGTAATTTTACCTGATCAATCATCTCCAGCGGTACTTTAATTGGGCGCGTGGCAAATTCCATTTTGGTTGCCACTTCAATAATATGCCTCAGGGTCATACCTTGCAGCCCGGCCGCATATCTGCGGCGTAAGGTGGCGAGGTCGGTTTTGAAACCATAATACCCCGCCACCATAGCTAAAGATGCAAGCCCACACTCAGCCGCTTCATTCTGTCGAATAAGCGGAAGGCGTGATTTGCCGGAAAGATTGAGTGTGGACTGCATATTTTAGCCTGAAGTATTTGAGATATTAGCGAGGAATTCTGGAGCCTGTACCGCCAGAAGAGCCGAACAAAATTACATTATCTTGTGGACCGAAATCAGCCACACTTGTAATTTCATCGCCTTCACATGCAATAGCATCTTCTTCAGAGGCAAAAAGGCCATTGCCTGCACCATTTACAAGATCAAGTTCAATCAGGTTTAGTTCTTCAAATTTTGTCATGTTTATTACTCCACAAGTTGATAATTGGCATTATTGCCTTTGTTATGTGAGGCTGATGCCTCTATCTGATTTTCTGATGAGAAAAGTGTTTTTATGACTTCTATAGAGTGCGAAAGACGATGCCTAAGAAAGGAATAATCACGCCATCATTTGGGTCGCGGGTCGCAATTCTACGGATTTCATTTTCGCAGTTGATGGCGTCTTCTTCTGTAGCAAAAAAGCCATTGCCTGCACCATTTACAAGATCAAGTTCTGTTTGATTTAACTCTGTAAATTTATTCATGTTTATTACTCCACAAGTTGATAATTGGCATTTACTGCCTTTGTTATGTGAGGCTGATGCCTCAGTAATTACCGCATATTTGCGGCGTTGTATGGCGAGATGTGAGATCGGTTGCAAAACCATAATATCCCACCACCATAGCAAATGAGACCAGACCACATTCCGCCGCTTCATTCTGACGAATGATTGGTAGTCGTGACTTGTTTGACAAGTTGAGCGGAAGCCTCAGTTTACGGGAGCACGTTATCGATACCCGGGCCACCGCTACCAATGTTATCAGTATTAAAGTCTGGTGCATGTGGTGGGTTGCTATCAGCATTACCTAAACCGGCAATAAGGTCAGCTAACTGCTCCGGGGTGATACAGCCAACATTTGCGTATGAAGAGCCATCTACTAATCCGTGAGGGCAACCACCAACTACTTTGCTCATTTCATCAATTTTCATTTCTTCTATTTTCATTTTTATGCTCCTTAATATTGATACTAGGCAGTTTTGCCTTTGTTATATGAGGCTGACGCCTCTATCTGGTTTCAGAGAAACCAAATTCCTTACTTGTTTGAAGTTCCTATTGATTTCAAAGGTTCCAGAAGCCATTCAAGGAAACTTCGTCGTTCAAGAATGATGTTCGCTTGTAAGGTCATGCCGCCCTGCAAATTGATTGACTGTTCACCTGTTACAATTTGATCAGATTTCAGATTGGCAACCACCCGGTACACAGGTTCTTGAATCTCAAAGGGAGCGAGTGTTTCCGTTGGGGAAAGAATTGTTTCCGTGACACTTTTTAATGTTGCAGCATGGCTGCCAAAGCGTTGGTAGGGGAAGGCATCATAGAGTAACTGAACTTCCTGCCCTTCTTTTACAAAGCCTGCTGCGCGGCTGGGCACGAACAATTCAGCTTCAAGGGTGCTGCCTTCCGGTAATATCGCTAGAAGAGGTTGGCCACCCTGTACAGATCTGCCTGCGTTCCTAATAGAGAGGCTTACAACTTTCCCCTTTACAGGGGATGTGATGGTATAGGCTTGTCTGCCTTCCAGTTCCGCTTTACGGCTATCGAGTTCAGATTTTTGATTTGCCAGACGGGTAATACGTTGTTGGCTTTCTGTGGAAACCTGATTTAAACGGATTTGTAGCTGCTCATTGCGGGCATTTGCTTCAACAAGTTCTTGCTCCCGTAACTGTTCCTGTGCTTGTTGTGCCAACCATGTTTGATGGCGGCGCTCAGATTCAACCTTGCTGATGTATCCTTTGCCGAGAATTTCCTGAACATCCTTGTAGGCTGCTTCAGCGGACGCTGTGATTTTTCTTTGGATACCTAATTGCTGGTTTAAAGATTGAATGCGGAGCGTAAGCTCTTTTTGATCTGATGACAGTTTTGCCAGTTCAGATTCCAGCTGGTTTTCTTCAAGTGTGATTTGGGTATCAATCAAGGTGTATTGATGCTGAACAGCCGCGAGACCTCGATCAATAAAACTACTTCCATCCGCAGCATTAGGGGCAATTAAAATATCTACAAGGGCTTGCCCTTCTTCAACTAGATTGCCTTCTTTCACATAGAGATTTTGGAGAACACCAAATTGGCTTGCCTGTATTTTAACAAGGCCTTTTGAAGGGACGAGATAACCAGCAACTCTTTCGCTTCGTGCATATGAGCCTGTAAACAACAAAATCATTAACACTGTAACGATAGCAGCAATCAAAAGTGTAATTGTGGTGATAGGTATGGGCTGCGTTAGAAACACATCTCCGTGTACCTTCTGTTTTTGTGCATTTAGAGCTTCACTACGAAACACACTCAACCCCCACGATTGAATTTGACTTATTACTGACTAAACTTTGGATAGATTTAGTCGAATAAAACAATAAGTTGTCAACAAGGATGTGATCACAACTAATTGATTATTTAGTGCTTGCCTAGATTGTGGCAAAAATGTGGGAAGTTTTTGGAACAACTTATATAAGTTGTTGAAGCAATTGATTTAAATTTGTTTTAACTAAAATATCAATGAGATAAGCAATAACACCATAAAGTAGATGTTATTGCTTTTGGCTATTTGGGTAGAATTTGCTGATTCATTGCTTCGTCTTTTGCAGTATCGCTCATGATAAGCTCTGCAATAAGCGGACGGCTTAATGTACGTTCACTGTATGCGCTTAGGTTTTTATAGCCTGAAGCGTCAAGTTGAGCACGGTCCGATAAAACGAAAAACCATGTAAGATAAGCATCTGCTGCCGTGAAATGGTCGCCGAGCAAATATGGCTTGTCTGCCAGATGCCTGTCGAGAAATTCAAATCGCTGCGGGGCCAGACCTCGGATTCGGTCTTTCACGTCATCCGTTGCTTCGCCATAAAAAACGATACGGAAGATTTGTTTGTGCAGCTCTGTGGCGCAGAAACCAAGCCAGCGTATCATCTGGAAATAGTCTGGATGGGACGGGTCTATACGAAAAGAAGTGTTTTCTGATTGAGACTGAATCCACAAAATCGTAGCTGCAGTTTCAGTGATGATTGCACTGTTTTCTGGCTTGAGCACAGAAACTTGCCCAAGCGGGTTTATATCAAGAAATGAACCACCTGTTTCCAGCTCTTTGGTGCGCAAGTTCAGGTATTCAATATCAAGCGGTACGCCACCTTCAGCGGCTGCGAAACGAGCAGCTAGTGAGCAGGCGAGAGGCGCATGGTAAAGTGTTGCAGGCATGGGGTTTCCTTTCCTCTAACTCATTAACCTAAATAAGTTTTGGTGGAGATCACATTCGCGTATGCAAAACCGAGAGCTGACATATAGGCTGCGTGAACATCTTCCGCTTTCACGGTCTTGTTTTCAAACTCCAAATCGCGGGAGGCGCAGGCATCTTCAACCACTGTTACCTGATAGCCGTAATCTGCGGCTGCACGTGTGGCGGCATCAATGCACATGTGGCTCATGGCACCGATAATGGTTATTTCTTCAATACCTTTTTCATCAAGGAGTTCTTTAAGATTGGTGTCGCGGAAAGCATTTACCTGATGCTTGAGAACTGTTGTCTCTCCGTCCATTGGCTTCAGCGTTTCATGAATGTTGGCACCTTCGCTTCCAGGAGCAAAGAAAGGTGGGTTTTCCATCAGAAATTCATGATGCACATGGAAAACAGGGAGGTTCTTTTCCCGAGCATTAGAAAGAATTTTTACAGCGTTTTCAGAAGCTTGTTCGATACCGTGTAGTTCCCATTTTCCGCCGGGATAATAATCATTTTGCAGATCGATAATGATGAGGGCTTGATTGCTCATTTCAGGGTCTCCTTATTGCTTGAAAGCTAAAATAAGAAGCCTGAGATGATTTGAGGATTGGCATATGTGACATATTTCATGCTAAATGTGCCATATGGTGGCATCATCTGACATTCATATTGGTATTTTTAAATATCCCGGGGCACAAAATGCGGCGGTTTATGGGCTTTTGGATCTGTTTGAAACGGCTGAGAGACTTCATAGCGAGGCTGGGCACACTAATGGGCACAGACCCCTGAAAATAGAGGTTTTGACCGAACTGTGTGCCCAAAAGTGTGCCCCTTTGTCTGCCCTTATCCTGCCGCCAAGTTTGCATGGAGATATTCTCAGTACCGCTGGTATATTCAAAGCTGATCTTCAGAAGTTATATGGCGACGGTGTTTTAATGTGTTCGGTATGTGCTGGTGCTTTCCTGCTTGCTGAAGCAGGTTTGCTTGATGGGCGTACAGCTACCACCCATTGGGATTTGGCAAACCAATTTGAAAGCAGCTACCCTGATGTTGAACTGAATGTTGAGCGCATGCTGGTGGATGACGGCGACCTTATCACCGCTGGCGGCGTTATGGCATGGATTGATTTGGGGCTTAAGCTGGTAGATAGGTTTTTAGGACCAGCCATTATGCTCAAAACGGCGAAATTTTTATTGGTTGATCCCGGTGAAAGAGAACAACGTTTTTATAGTGTTTTTTCGCCTTCTCTGTCTCACGGCGATAGTGCAGTTCTAAAAGTACAGCAGTGGCTCCAGTCTGGGTTTGCGGAGGCAGTTACAGTGAAGGAAATGACAGAGTTTTCCGGCTTGTCTGGTCGCACCTTCATACGCCGTTTTCAGCAGGCCACAGGCTTTAGTCCATCTGAGTATTTGCAGCACCTTAGAATCGGGAAAGCGAGAGAATTGATGGAACTTACGAGCCAAAGTGTAGATCAGATCGCGTGGCAGGTGGGTTACCAGGACCCGGGCGCATTTCGCCGGATATTCCATAAGGTAATGGGATTAACGCCGAGAGATTACCGGGCACGTTTTGCCATCTCTTCGGGGGCGTGAGTATTAGGGGAGTGACGGTGTTGGTGTGGCCGCTTTTCTGAAGAACCATGCGGCTACCAGCCAAATAGCTATGAACCCGGCTGATAAAATGAATATCTGCCCCAAGCCTGCCAGATATACTGTAAGAGCTATCGCTGCTTGTAAGAGAGCGGTGGCAATAAGTGTGTAGCTCATCCCCGTAGGTTTGAAACGGCTAATCAAGGCACCAACCACTGCAGCGATAGGTATACCAAAATATACCAGATTGGCCGGATTACCTTCATTGCCAATAATCCCAACAGCAAGGTTTACCCAAACCAAGAGCAAAAAACTGAGGGCTGATAAACCTGCGGCAATACGGTAGTAATATTGTCTGGATTTCAAGATCATAAATTCATAGGTGCAGAGAGCACCAGCAATGAGAATAGCGGCTACCATAAAATCACCCGCATTCCAGTTTACTTCAGTTGTGAACTGCATGGCTACAAGTGGCACGGAAAGCAATATCATCGTTATCACGAAAATACGTTGAGCAGCTGAACGGTGTTTCATCTGATGGCCTTTAATCCCTGTGTGCGACACCGATAGAGTATCGCACACTATGAGAATTCCGGCAAACCAGCCCGACCGATTGACCGTTATGGTGCTTTAGTCTTGTTTTATCCCGTCTATTTTTTTGATTATAGGTGGGCAACTTAAGTCTGCTTGCGGCGGTACAAGCCCTATTTTGTTGATAGTGAAAGCAAAGGGTTTATCGGTACCAACACGCCATAGTGTTTCCAGCTTTTCCATATTAGCACCTGCAGCGCGGAAACATTTGAGAGGTACGTTGATGTTGACCCATTCTCCAGTAGTGAAGTTTGATAGGCGCTCCGCGATATCAACGCCGCCAAAACATTCGTTGCCGCAGCCCATGCCCAGATAAACGGGGCCCTCTGGTTTGCTGTCTACCCGAATAGTCATGCCAAGCTGCATATCGCCATTGGTTTCGCGACTTAAGTCAAGTGTATCAAAGATTTTGAGCATTGCTGCGGCTTGGGCTTGGCCTGAGAAGCTGATACGGCGTGCATCTTCCTGCACATTGCGGTCTACCAATTCTACCGCGATCTGTTCCGCAGCTTTAAGCTCACCACCATTGTTCGCAATCTCCAGGCTCCAAGCTGGTTCTGCTGTTACAAAAAGCTTGTACGGTGACACGACGCCATCATTGAAGAAGTAATCGCTGTTAGCCGTTTCCGGCACTGCAAATTCTTCCAGGATAGGGAGGTTTTTGCTGTCTGTATATGAGAGACCGTATCCATAAACAAAGAGCGGCGCATAGTGTTCATCACCCACGTTCAGAGGGCCTTGATCAGCTCTTTCAGGCCAGGAGAAGCTTAGTTTTCCCTTGAAATCATGGGAAGGATTTCCGTCTTGGCCTGAAAGAATAACGTCACCAACGCCTGCGCCTTGTGAGCCCGGCAGCCATGCCGCTACGAAGGCATCTGAAGCATTCAGCTCAGGCGTTGTATAAAGAGGTCGACCGCTCAGGAACACGGCAACAGTTTTAATACCCGCTGCCTGATATTTCCTGAGCAGCTCAACCTCGTTGTTTTTACTGGAACCATATGCCAGATAATCCCGGTCGCCCTGAAATTCGGCATAAGGGTTTTCGCCAAATATTATGATAGCGACGTCAGGCTTTTCGGCATAAGAACCGTCGGCACTCAAGGTAGCTTTACTACCGTTATTGTCAGCTGCTTCTTTAATGCCGTCCCAGATGGATGTGCCGCCCGGGAAATCGCTGTTCTGGTTATCGTTACCCTGCCAGGAAAGGGTCCAGCCGCCGGATTGCTTACCGATGTTATCTGCTCCGTCGCCAGTTACAAGAATTGTACTGTTTGGCTTGATAGGTAGAAGACCATCGTTATTTTTCAGAAGAACAAGGCTTTCTCTTACTGCTTGTCGTGCTAAGGCGCGGTGGTCTGCATGCCCAAGAACTTCGGTTTTTGCGGCGAGTGCCCGACTTGAAGGTTTGCCACCATCAAAAAGGCCTGCGCGAATTTTTACTCTGAGGATACGGCGCACTGCATCATCAAGGCGTTCCAGCGGAATAGTACCATCTTTCACTTGTGCAACGGTGTTATGATAAAGCGCTTTCCAGTCTTCCGGCACCATCACCATATCAAGGCCAGCGTTATAGGTCTCAGGGCAGTTTTCGTTAGTGCAGCCCTGTACTTGTCCGTGGCCGTTCCAATCCCCAACAATGAAACCGTCAAAATCCATTTGGCCCTTCAGTACATCAGTAAGCAGCATTTTCCTGCCATGCATTTTCCTGCCGTTCCAGCCGCTGAAGGATGCCATTACAGTCTGAACCCCAGCATCAAGTGCTGTCACATAGCCGGCAGCATGGATATCCCGGAGGGTTTCTTCATTGTCAATATTATCGCCCTGGTCTTTGCCGCCATCAGTGCCGCCATCTCCAAGGAAATGCTTAGCAGATGCAATCACATGATCGCCGGTAAGGAATGTATCAGTGTTGGCCGCACCCTGAATGCCTTCCACCATGGCTTTCGCATAGTCTGCAACAATTTGGGGGTGCTCGGAGTAGCTTTCATAGGTGCGACCCCACCGATCATCCCGCACGACCGCAAGGGTGGGCGCGAAGGACCATTCCTGCCCTGTTACACGCACTTCACGTGCTGTAGCATGGCCAATCTGGCGAATAAGATTTGGGTTCCGCGCTGCTCCCAACCCAATATTGTGCGGGAAAATAGTAGCGCCTTTAACATTATTATGGCCGTGCACTGCATCTGTTCCCCACAAAATAGGAATGGCAATGCCGCCTTCTGATGTGTCCATGGACGCATCGTAGAATTCATCTGCAAGGCGTAGCCAGTCTTCTGGTGTGGCAATCTTCTTTCCATATGGTTGAGAGCCGCCGCCATTTAGTACTGAACCGAGCCTGTATTTTCTTACGTCTTCAGGGGTTAGGTGCCTAAGTTCACCCTGAATGGTTTGGCCTACTTTATCTTCAATAGACATTTTCGCCATGATTACACTGATACGGTCTTCAAGTGCTTGATCATGTTTGATTGGCGAAGTGAGTTTAGGCCAGACTTCAGGGTGTATTTCTTGCATTTGATCAACTGTGGCATCTGCTTTACTCAAGTGTGCCGAAGCTGCTACGCTGAGTGCCAAGATGGATGCTGCTTTAAAGAGTGTGTGTGTTTGCAACATGCTTTTAATCCCTGAAAATTTAACTCTATCACTGAGATAGTCGTTGTTAAGCGGATAAAAAAAGGGAGAGATAAAAATCTCTCCCTAGGAAACCCTTAAATCCGTGAGAGGAGGATGTTAAGGGGGTGGGCCGGCCCCGCTCGATACAGTGGCCCACGTCTCTGAGTTTTTAGAAAGAAGTGCGGATGCGTACGCCCGCAGTTCTTGGAAGGTTAAGGAACCTAAGGTTCAGGTTCGGACCCTGGATAGACTTTGTTGAAGCATCAATATTGAAGAGGTTAGTGATATAACCTTCAACACGAACGCCGTTTTCAAAGCTGTAACCAGCGTTTACGTTAACCTGAACATAGCCATCTTGTTCGTCAGCAAAACCAAGGCTCGCTGCATCACCTACTGTACCGTCGCGGAACTGAATGTCCTGCTGGTTAAACGGAGTTAGGTGATAGCTAGAGCGGTAGTTTGCCAGAACGAGCCAGTCGAAGCTGTCAGCGCCAAGATCAATTGTTTGTCCGAGGCGAAGAATTGCTGTGAACTTCGATGCAAGCGCAAGACGGTTACCAGACAGGTCAGCTTCTGGTGTATTAGCGAAGTTGCCGAAATCCTGAGCACGGAAATCAGAAACAACACCGTCTTTAATCTCTGTATCCAGATACAGAAGATTTGCACCAAAGTTGAAGCCATTACCCAGTTCAATCGCTGATTCTACTTCGATACCAAGAACTGTACTGTCAGAGATGTTCACATTCTGCTGTGAAAGGCCAACGTTTGAACCTTCACCGCCGAGTGATACCTGCGTAGGAAGCACTAGATCATCATAGAGATAGTAGAAAGCGGAAGCATTCAAGATTGCGCGGTGACCGTTCAGATCAAACACATTCTTCGTACCAAGTTCGAACGATGTTACTTTTTCATTATCGAAAGTAATACCGTTTAGAACACCGCCATCAGGGCCCGGAAGGCTATCGTTAAAGCCACCAGATTTATGAGCTGTAGTTACGGAACCATATAGAAGGCCATCTTCACCATAGTCATATTCGAAGCCAACACGCCAATCGAGGAAATCAGCCTCAAATGTACCTTCCTGGCGGCCAGGAGTGGTTACAGTAAGGAAGCTGAATGTATTATCTGGCCCACACACAACGAACCCGTTATCGATACGTTCATCGTTCACTGGGCTGTCTAGACATGCACCTGCATTGTTGCCGCCAGCGTTGATGATTGCCTGAAGCTGATCATCAAGAGTATCGCGGAAGCCAAAGCTTGTTACACCATCCAGAAGGAACTGCGCCTGATCAACAGGGTTACCGTTGGTCGGTGGTGTAAGCGACGGGCGATCAAGGAATGCTGGTACAAAACCAGGTGTTGAGAAACGTGCACTAAAGCAACAAGCGAAGCCATCACCACCAGCGATAAGAGCATAGTTACCGCCAACACCAACACGTGATTTCTCTTCATCAGTGTAGCGCAGGCCACCCTTGATGCGGAAGTTATCAGTGAGGGCGTATGTAATATCTGCAAAAGCAGCTTTAGAATTACTGTCTGTTACTGTTGTAAACTCTACGCCAGAGAAACAACAGAAGCCGTTGTCCGCTGTTGAGAAGAAGCCTGTATCCTGATCTTCGTTGAAGTAGAAAAGGCCACCAGAGAATTGTAAGCGAGAATCTTCATCGTTAGATGAGAAGAACAGTTCATGTACGCTTGATTTGGAATTTGTATCCCAGAAAACGTTACCGAAGTTATCGTAATCAACAGCTGCCAGATCGCGGCCAGGGAAGGCGATACCATCTGTTTGTGCGTTGATTTGTTCAAAATCAACGATGCGGCGGCTGCCAGAATAAGTAACAGTTACACCATCAAATTCGTATGAGATCTGTGCCTGAAAACCGTAGTTTTGGCTATCAAGTTCACCTTGCCAGCCGCGGTTAACTGTGTCGCGAGCATCCAGATCATCGAAATCAAACCCGGCTTGGAAAGCGGTGAATAGGTTTGCGCCAGGATAACCTGTACCACCTTCTTTACCATAATCAGCCATCAGGAATACGGATAGGCGATCATTTGGTTCCCAAAGGCCAGAGAGACGGAAAGCAACCTCATCTTCAACACCGGCTGGTGTCAGGTTCTGATCAAGGCCAGCATTGTTGAAGTATGAATCGTGATACTCGGTGAATGCAGATGCTCTTACCGCGAAAGTATCACCAACTGGTAGGTTGATAGCACCCTGGAATTCGCGAGAATCGAAATTGCCGAGTGCACCTTCGATATAGCCTTCCACTTCACCCAGAACCGGGCGTTTTGTGATAAGGTTGATCGAGCCTGCTACGGCGTTACGGCCGCGTGTTGTACCCTGCGGGCCTTTGTTTACTTCAACGCGTTCCAGATCATAGAACATAGCGCCAAGCCCGCGTGGTCGAGGGATATATACACCGTTGATATGTGTTGCGGCAGATGGATCACCAAGCTCAGTGTTGTTGGATGTACCAACACCACGGATAAAGATTTCAATGTTACCTTCCTGGTTGGAGATGTTAACTCCCGGAATGGCAACGGTCAGGTTTCTTAGTTCTGATCCGATCCCTAGTTTCTTCAGGTCTTCCTGGCTGAACGCTTGTGCCAAGCTGGCCACATCCTGAAGGGACTGCGCTCTACGATCAACGGTAATGATGATCTCTTCGAGTTCCTCTGGGGCGTCAGTTGAAGCCTGTTGCACCCCGTGGGACGGGGTCGCGATGCCAGCTGTAGCAATCGCTGCTGCAGCCAGTAGGTTTGTTGTTTTCATAATTTCCTCCCGTTCCTCGCATCCGCATATCTGTTTCAGGCATACGGTGGCGAAGTGTCTAAACGGTAGGTAGTGGGGATAGACTTGTCAAATATTATCTGAAAGCGATTTCATAAATATTAAGTAATTGAAATTTATAGATAAAATATTATACATAAGTGTTTCTGAAAATATTTTCAGAAAATAATGTGCAAAAATGCATCAGTTTTGAGTGTGAAAATTAGGTTGTGAGTTGTTGCGCTATTTTTTGATGCTCAGTTTCGTAAGCAGGGTAAAATTGCGCCATAATAGCTGATAGAATGATTGTGGCTGCTGGAATGATTGCTACGATAAGCGCGATTTTCTCAAGGTTTAGAGCGGATTCTACAGAAGGTGACGCCCATTCCATCAAGATACCCAAAGCAAAGGATGCAGCAGCTATCGTGAGTTTTTGGAATGCTGAGACAATGCCGATAATACTCGATTCGAGTCGTACACCTGTTCGGTGCTCTCCGAATTCCACCGTATCTGGAATCATAGTCCAGATTGAAATGCCGTAGAGACTGCTACCAAATCCGGTAACTGTATAGGCCGTGACAGCAAGCACGGGTGAGGATGGCATAGAAGCTAGTGTGAACAATCCCAAGCAAGTGATAAATGTACCAAGTACCCAGGTATATTTCTTACCCAAGTAGTTGTTGGCCCAGGACCAAAGCGGGATAGCGATCAGCGCAATGCCAATAAATCCTGCTTGTGCGTACCCAGCATATTGAGGCATCTCCAGAGCATATTCAAAATAGTGAATAATAGTTGCCATTATAAAGCTCAGGCCAAAGGTAACGCCTGCAATCATAGAAATCAGGATGAGTGCAGCTCGGTTTTTTCGAAATGCAGTAAATGTGTGTTTCAGTGGAATCGTCTGTCGAGCGCTTATAGGGGCAGTAACCTTAATCGCTTGCTTTGTAGTGTGGTAAAACAGGAGAAATCCCAGAAATGCAATGGCTGAGCATATGCCGACCGCGCTGGAAAAGCTTTTAGCGTTTACCCCTAAATCTTGTGCAGCAGTTAGAATAACAATAACGCTCATACCTCCCAGAAAGCCAAAATACATTCGGATTCCCGCAAGTTTATTTCTTTCGCGTGTATCGCTTGTTAGCTGGATAGTGAGTGAAGAATAAGGAATTGATATGAGCGTATATAGTGTCCTGAATAAGAGCAGCACAAGGAGACATGTTATAAAGCTACTATATTCTGGATCTAGTAGCTGTGGAGCACTGAAGAGTAATGTAAAACTCAGGCAAAGCGGCAGAGCCGTGTATTTGATGATTTTCAGATAGGGGTTATCAGTTTTAAGGCGTTCAGCAAAATATCCGGTTAGAGGGTCAGTGATTAAATCCCATAGAATACTAAGGCTGATAAGAAGCCCTGCATCATAAGGGCTGAAACCGCTGATTTCCGTTAAAAAGTAAAATAAAAACAAGGCTGTGCCTTGCCAAAAGATATTGAGGGAATAGTCACCGAGGCCATATCCAAGCCGCGTTTTCCAGGGGAGTTTATTTGAGTTCTGCAAAATTTTTCCCATGTAGAAAATACTGATTTTTATTGACTTTCCTCTAAACTACACCTCTAAGCTAAGCATAAATGAAAGCGTTTTCATAGAGTTTTGATCCATAGTTTGGCTGGAAAGTATATTGTCAAAAATCACCATCACAGATGTAGCGCGTAAAGCTGGTGTATCAGTTTCAACGGTTTCCCGTGTTTTGAACGATGAAAAATACGTCAAAGCGGAAAAGAAGGATGCTGTGCTTCAGGCAGTGGCTGCGCTCAATTATAAACCTAATCTTTATGCGCGGTCGCTGGGTGGTGAAAAATCTTTTTTGATAGGCCTTTTGTTTGATGATCCAAGTGGTGGGTATCTGTCTGATATGCAGCGCGGTGCAATGAAGGCTTGCCAGCGTGCCGGATACCACTTGGTGGTGGAACTGTTTAATCAGGATAATAAAGAGGGGATAGACCGTTTCCTCGATACTTTGAGCCTGCAGGGCGTTATCCTGGCGCCACCTGTGTGTGACAATCCGCAAGTGCTGGATGCGCTGGCTAAACGTAATATCCCTGTGGTTCGTATTTCACCTAGTGAAGATTATGAAGGTACAGCCTCAATTGGTATCGATAACTATAAGGCAGCCTCTATTCTTGTGAATTATCTGATTTCTCTGGGGCACAGCAAGATTGGGTTTATCAAAGGTGATCCTGACCACGCTGATGCTATTGAGCGGCATCAGGCTTTCACAGATAGTATGAAAAAACATAGCTTAACCATTAACCCGGAATGGACGCGGGTTGGGAATTATACATTTGAAAGCGGCCTTAACTGTGCCATCGGTATTTTAAGCAACCCTGATAGGCCTACTGCTATCTTTGCATCAAATGATGAAATGGCCGCGAGCGTTATTACCATAGCCAATAAGTTCGGGATCAGAGTGCCGGAAGATCTATCAATCGTAGGGTTTGATGATCTTGCAATTGCGACACTTATATCTCCAAGCCTCACTACTATTCATCAGCCCGTAGAGAAAATGGCTGAACTTGCGGTGGAGCGTATTCTCGATCTCAGAAATTCAGATGATGAAGAGTTTTACGAGCCGCAAATTCTAGAATCTGAATTTGTTATGCGGCGTTCAACAACAAATGCGCCGGTAATAGGGTCTAAATAGAGGAACGCGACCCAAAATCTTTTATAAAAGATATGGTAGCATCAATATGCTGCTTGGCTTTGCTGAAGATATTTTGTCGCCACTTAGGATCATTTGGATAGAAGAAGTCTTTTAGTTCATCTTTGATCCTCCGGCCTGTGGCTGAACGAAGGTCCCCGTGATGAATAAGCCAGTTATCTTCAATTTGCAGACGCATAAGGTCCTCTACCGAGGATGTGCCAAACTCCAGTGCTACAGGGATATTGAGTGCGTTCGGGAATGCTTGTTCGAACGCGTAAAAGGTGTCTCCCTTTGTTTTGTAAGGAAGTGCGCCTTCTTCAGAAATTGAAACCAGCTTCTCTCTATATATCTGTTGGGCAAGGTGAAGAGCGGTGGAATTTTGCGGGCTGTTGTTAATAATAATATCTTCACCGTATTCACCAAGGCCAGTGTGGATATCTATAGCTGTTACCAGTTCCGCAGTTCTCTGAAAATCCTCCAAAATCTTATAAAACATCCGGCGTGACCAACTTGGTTTCCAGCCGCCAAAGCCAATACCGTTTGCATGGGTGTATTGGCCTTGAAAGAGCGCAACGTGATAGGCCTGCAGGCCATGGGCATCAATGAAGCGGGTGATGCGCTTCGGTACAGTAGGGTTTTCGGTACCGTCTATAAACAGGTTGGGGATGCATACCTTATCATGCAGCAGGTCGTAATAAAGATTGCCGGGGGATGTTGCTGCAAAGTCTATAAAGTTGCGGTTTAGGTCGATATTATCTTCATTTTGGCGTCGGGCATGAACCATTCCCCAAGGGTTAAGGGCATGAATAAAGCAAAGGGCAATATCGCTGATATTATAGTTCTCAAGCTGATCTATAATGCCCGTTTGAATGCCCGAACCTGCAAGCCCTTCAAGGCCGTGTGTACCAGAGTTTATAACCATCAATCTGGAAGCATTTAAATCGCCAGCGATAGCGACATCTATTGCAAAATCACGATCTGATTTTACACTTTCTGGATGGAGGAAGCTTTTGATTTGAAGATTTTGCTGTGAAGCGGCCTTTAAGAACTTTTTACGGGCTGAAAAATAGTCCTGCGAAAAATACTGTTCATGTGGATAAGCCATAACAAAAGCCTTTCAGAAACATCCTGAAACCAAGAAAACGAAATAGAAAGAAGTTGGAGCTTTAACCTGAAGGCAGCTTAAGCTCGAAAAATCTTGTGATTGTCTGAACAAGATCATCGGGGACATCTTGCTCAAGCAGATGGCCACCTTCTTTAAATAGCGCCAGGTGTTTTCGCTCTGCTGCCAATAGATTAAGTGTTTCTTCCGCAAGTGCTGGTGGGAAAATCACATCCTTTTCGCCGTGAAGGAGCAGGGTGGGTACATTGATTTTCTTTAAGTCTTCCGAGAAATCACATTGGTACATCTCACCACTCTTTCGGAAGAAATGCATCATCACTTCAGGTCTGGGGGGGATACGAGCCATCGCTTCAGCGTCTATGCCTTTATAGGCATAATATTGCAGGCAGGTTTCAAAGTATTTTTCAACCACGCCGGGACGTTCGGCGTCCGTGAAAAAATCGCTGGCTGCTGCTGAAGCGTGCATGCCGCCTGCAAGCAGGATTTGCTCAAGTGTAGCTTCAATTTGTGGTTTGTAGGTGGTAGCCATCAAAACCAACCCACTCAATAAGTCTGGATATTTTGCGGCAAAGCGCTGTGCTACAAAACCGCCAAAGGACGTACCGAGTACAATGGGTTTCTGAAGATCAAGCGTTTCAATAACGCCAGCCACATCATCGGCCCACTGGTCCATATGCCAGTGTGATTTTGGGCCATCTTCGCTTCTGCCGGAACCTCTGTGATCATACATCACTAGTTGAGCATGCTCAGAAAGGGGTTCGAAAGCAGGGCGGAAGACAGAGTGATCCAATCCGGGGCCACCATGCAGCAGCAGAATTGTTGGACGTTCTATAGTTTCATCACCACGGAAACCAAGTTTTGCCCCAACAGTTTCTACAAACAGTTTCACACCGTTGACCTGAATATACATCACTCTACTCCCTTAACGTTACCAATGACTAAAACTGATAACTTACTCTGAAACCGGCTTTGCGAGGTGGTAAGACAACTGAAAATGGTCTTGGTTCCTCGAAGAAGAATGCGTTGAAGACGCGGGTTTCAATAAAGTCGTTGGTAACGTTATCAACAAACAGTTCAAACCGCCAATCATCAGCCACGATTGCAGCGCTTAGGTCGATCACGTCATAAGATTCCACAGGGAACTGTAGGTCGATATCTACTCCACTGCCTGAAAGAATATCATCCACATAGCGGTATTTTGCGGATAGATCGAGTTCACCCCAAGTCCCGAGTGGGATGGTATAGGTACCGTAAGCTTGCAGGGTCCATTCAGGGACGAAAGGTAGTTTTTCGCCAGAACGATCCGCACCAACAGTATCAATATATTCACGGAATTCCGCGTTTACATACCCGGCGCTTACCCCGAATTCAAAATTGGATGTTGGGCGTGCTGTGATATTGGCTTCAAACCCGCGAGAGCGGCTGCGGCCTGCGTTATCCACAGAAGCTACCGGAAGGTTTGGATCATTATTGATGAATACCAACGTTGTTACCTGTTGGTCTGTAATATCAATCTGGAACAGAGACAGATCAAAGTTTACAAGCCCATCTGCAAGTTTACCTTTTAAGCCAAATTCATAGTTGTCTGATGTTTCTGACTGGAAAGAAAAATTAGTAACTGCGGTGGCCGGTGCTGCGGGAAAACCACCGGCACGGAAGCCACGAGCATACCGAACGTATGCTGATAAATCGTCACTGATATTATAGCGAAGCGACGCAGCAGGGGAGAAATTGCTATCGCTTACTGTACCAGTGCCTACTTCATCCACAGCCAGGCCAATAAGGGGGGCCGTAAAATCGAGAGTGATTTCAGAATCTACGCTTTCATCGGCATAGCGAACACCCGCTTGCAGTTCCAGCCTGTCGGTGATTTCCCATACCGCATCGGCGAACAAGGCAAAGCCCTTGCGGTCCAGCTTTTGATCTTGCGCGTCAACAAGCAGGGAGCCAAAGATAAGGTCCTGAAACTGAATACGGCGGCGTGTCTCTGAATTTTCAGAAAATGCATATCCACCGATAATCCAGTTCACCTGATCATCAAAGGTGCCAGATAGGCGAATTTCCTGTGAGATGATTTCTTGTGAACTTTGAAGATCTTGAAAATTGGGGCCGCGTTCCGGGGACCCGTCAAAATCGAAAGGCAGTTCACTGGATACATGGCGGTATGCGGAAATAAGCGTGAGATCCACATTTTCGAACCCATAATCAATATTTAATGCGCCGCCATAATTTTCATATTCAGCATCGATCTGAAAATCACTGCGCACAATAAATTCTTCGGTACCGCGCGGCACGCCAGGGTGACCATCAAGGCCTTTTCTGTATGAACCATCTACAGCAAGATTTACATCAAGCCTTGAATTTGGCTTGTAGCGTAGCGCCCCCCGGCCCGAGAATTTGCTGCCATCGTTTGCAGAAACTGATCTGCCGTTGCCGTTGGCGCCATTCTGGTTTGCGAGCACCGGGTTTTCCAGGTAACCGTCTGTGCGGGACACATCAATAGCCGCGCTACCAAACCAGTTTTCGCTGATCTGACCAGAGATAGCACCCTGAGCACGTACGGTTTCAAATTCATCTACCGTAAAAGCTACCTTACCTGTTGTTTCTTCATCTGGGCGTTTGAGCACGATATTAAGCGCACCACCTTGTGTGTTCCGGCCGAACAATGTGCTTTGCGGTCCTCGGAGTACCTCAATTCGCTCCACGTCAAGGAAGCCAATATCAAAAGAAAGGGCTGGTACAAAAGCGCCGTCAACAAAGGTGCCTACAGCAGGCGCACCGGCACTTTGGGAGCCAACACCCCGGATAACGATATTCAGGAAATCGTTGCCGGGAGAAAGCAGGTTTGAGCTTAATGATAAGTTGGGCACTCTGCCGATCAGGTTTTCGACGTTATCAATACGTTCATTCTCAAGCTTGTCGCCGGTGATTGCCTGCACCGAGAGTGGTACTTCTTGCAGGCTTTCCTGACGTTTCCGCGCAGAAATCACAATATTTTCGATAACAAGACCTGAATCAGATGTGGCGGTATCATCTTGATCTTGAGCATACAGCGGCTGAGGGGACATCGCTAATGTTGATAAACATATGCCGCTCAAGAGCTGTTTCTTTGATGCAGAGAAATTCCTACCTTTAATTTTAAACACTGCTTCCTCCCTGGACTTCCCGGTTTAATCATCTCTCCTGCATTTCGTTTGGGTCGATCGTAGCATACGAGTGATGATGTAATTGATAAAGTCAATTATAAAATTGATAAAGTCAATTACTAATTGACAAGATCAATCATTTTCCTTGTTGGCTGTGATGGATGGATGTATCGTTTGTAAAAGTTTCCAGAAGTTGATTTGCGTTGCGTGAAAATCTGCAACGCTATGAAATTAAAGGGATTGGGCTTCATTGTTTCTGGGTGGAACGAGATAATTTAAAGACAGTCTGGAGAAGGTTTTGGCGGAAGAAAAAAAAGAACAAAAATATGTGGATTTTGACTCTTCATTCGATTTTGAAGCGTATATTCCCTATTGTGTCGTAAGGACTCAGCTCTGGATGCACCGGGCTATCAACTATGAAAGCCTGCCAAATGTGAAGGCCATTGCCTCTGTCTCCAAAACGGAAGTGCGGGTGATTATGCTGGTTGCGACCCGGCAGGGAATTATCCCCTCTCAAATCGCAGATACGATGGGCTTTGATCGGGCTTTGGTTACACGTGCTATCAGCACGCTGGTTAAAAAGGGCCTTATTTATACGAAAGCCATGGATAAGGATCAGCGCAGTAAAGCACTTTATATCACGGAAAAAGGTTCAGCGCTTTGTAATGAGCTTATTACTGTGTTCGAGAGCTTTAGTGAAAAGCTTGAAGAAGTTATTTCCGCTGAGGAAAAGCAAACGCTTATTGAAATCCTGAATAAGTTGGTTGTTGTTAGCCAAAACCATGATAGCTAACGCTTCGGTTTTCACTTAAACTCTGTCTGGTTATCGAGTGTTTTCAGGAAAGCAACAACCTCTGCGGTTTGTTGATCACTGATTTTTAACCCAACCTGGTGCCATGCTGTATCTTTCACTGCCCTATCAAGGGAAGCAACGGCACCATCATGAAAATAAGGGGCGGTTTGGCTTACGTTTCTGAGCGTAGGCACTTTGAACACAAATTCATGGAACTTTTTACCAGTGATCTCGGCACGGCCTCTATCTTCCTTATTGGGGTATGGGTTTCTTAATCCCATCTTCGCAAATAATTTTCCGCCCATAAGGGGCCCTGTGTGGCACCGACTACAGCCAATTTTGATAAAGGTGCGTAAACCCTGTTTTTCCGTATCTGTCATGGCGGTATCGTCACCTTTCATAAAGGCATCAAACCTGTCGGTTGTGATAAGGGTGCGCTGAAAAGCTGCAAGAGATTCAAGAATATTCTCAAAGGTCAGAGCCGTATCGCTGTTGGGGTAGGCTTCCGCAAATTGAGGGCCATACCCAAGTTCCGATAAACGCTCCACCGCCTCTTCTTCCGATGAAAGAGCCATTTCAAGCGGGTTGAGAAGTGGGCTTTTAGCTTGGTCTTTCAGGTTACGGGCCCTCCCGTCCCAGAATTGAGAAGATTGAAACCCAGCGTTCCATACGGTTGGACTGTTTCTTCTGCCAAATTCCCCGAGAGCGCCAAAGGAAGTTGGTAGATTATCAGTGCCAGGACCGCCGTGTTTAAGGGCGTGGCAACTTTCACAGGATTGAGTACGGTTGGCTGATAGTGCTGTTTCGAAATAGAGCGCTCGGCCAAGTGCTATTCTTTCTGGGGTATCATTTTGGCTGCCCGGCATGGTTGCTGGCAAGGGGCCAAATAAGCGGCGGGCAAGGGAACGAAGATCTTCCGCCGCGTTTAATTGGCTTGAAAGACCTGTAAACAGCAAAATAAAAACGATGCTTTTTTTGATCCACATATGTTTTTCTCCTTGCTGTAAGCGCTATTCATTTACTCAGTATGGCGATTTATCAGTGTATTAAAAACAGATAAAACCGATATCAATAATTCAAAGTGATAGAAAACAAGCCATTAGCTTCCCTTCTAAGACCATGGTCTTAGAGCGAAGGGCGACCATTGGCTTATATGCACTGAAACCCTGATCCGATGTGCCGCTTTGGCAATCTCTGTACAAAATGAACCCATAAGTGATTCTTCCCACTCAGAGCACGCTTTGAGGACAGATCACTGAAAAAGACACATGATTTTACAGGGATGAAAACAATGAAAAAAATCATTAAAACGGCAGCAGTAGCAGCGGTGGTTGCAGTATCTGGTGCAGCACAAGCAGACGATAAACTTTTCGACGGCGGCTATATCGGTGTTGAAGCAGGTTTCAATAATTTCGGCGGCGTTAACGGTAACTCTGGTCTTTATTATGGCGGCGTTCTTGGCCTTCGTAAGCAAACAGACAGTGGTTTTGTATTTGGTATTGAAGGCCGTTTTGGTGGGTCTTCCGTAGACCGTGGTTTGAATGTCAACGGTACAAACGTTGAAGCAGAAGTTGGCCGCCATATCGGTGGTGATCTGCATCTTGGTTACACTGTAAGTGATAGAGGGCTTCTTTATGCGCTTGTGGGTTATGATAATATCCGCGTTGGCGCAGACGTAGCTGATGTAAACATTGGCAGCACAAAAGTAGATTCTTTCCGTTTCGGTGGTGGTTACGAATATGCCGTGAGCGAAAAAGTAAGTATCCGTTTTTCCGGTATGTATTCAGAAGATAAAGAATTCCAAGGCTTAGGCGGCGTTCTCTTTAAATTCTAATCTCGCATGGGGGCAGCTTCGGCTGCCCTTTTTCTTTTAGGCAGTGAAAGGATAATAAAATGGGACCATCCGTTGATAACAACAGAACAGTAACAGATGTACGTGCTACATCATCTTTCAGCCCCACTGGCGACAACCGCATTGATGGTTTGCTTTCCAATATTCGCTATGCGGCAGATGAAGATGGTTCCGGCCTTACGACACTGACCTTTAGTCTGGTGACAGAGACCAGTACGCTGGATTTAAGTACGGCAACAGGGGAGCTTGCAGAGCTGTCAGATATTGGCCTTAGGAACTATGGCCCATTGCCTGAACGTTTGGCTGAAGTTGCTCGGGATGCGTTGAAGCAGATTGAACAATTTTCTAACCTTCGGTTTGTGGAAGTTCCTGACGGCGGTGATGAGGCTGGTACCATCCGCCTTGGTAGCGCAGACATAAACGGAAATGATGCTGCAGGCATCGCTCTTTTCCCCGGTTCCGGGCCACTTTCAGGCAATGTATTTATCATCAATGGAGGTATTCCGGCATCAGACCCGGGGTACGAAGTAAATGTACTGCATGAGCTGCTACATGCGCTTGGTATTGAACATCCTGAAGAAGCGCCTGATCGCGGTGCAACACCACTTCCTGCTGAATTCCTAGGGCATGAATATTCAGTTGCTTCACAAGTAGGGGATGGCAGTATTTCTGCCAAAGTGGCTAATGCCGATGATGCAGATTTGTGGCCAACCACATTTATGTATCTGGATATTCTAGCTTTGCAGGCACTTTACGGCAAAAACGAAACAGCAGCAGTTGGCAATGATACTTACACGTTCGATCTGTCTGAACGTCATTACCAAACCATCTATGATTTGGGTGGTACAGATACGCTTTCATTTACTGGCGGCAATAGTGATCTGAAATTAGATCTGACCCCAGGCACTTGGGTGAATGTTGGTACCACCATCACTTATACGGATGATGCAACAGGTAACGTTGTCGGTACAGATAATGAAACAGTTTACCTGACCCCTGAAACAGTGATTGAACGTGTGCTTGCTTCCGGAGGTGATGACGAAATCACCGGGAATGACGCAGATAATTTTATCCGTGCTGGCAACGGTGCCGATACGGTCGCTGGCGGCGCAGGGAATGACGCTGTATATGCCGGTGCTTCTGACACGGGAGCTGATACGTTTTCCGGTGGTGAAGGTTCCGATACACTGGGTGGTGGGGCTGGCAACGACACGCTGAACGGCGGCGCAAGCGATGATATTCTATATGGTAGCACTGGTGCTGATGAGCTAACAGGTGCAGTGGGTGATGATACCCTTTTTGGCGGCGCTGGTGATGATGTACTTAGTGGTGGTGAAGGCACTGACCGACTGAACGGTGGCACAGGTAACGATACTCTCACTGGCGGTGATGGCAGCGATGTGTTTGTTTTCCGTGAAAACAGCGGTGCGGACCGAATTACTGATTTCAACACCGCGGAAGATAGCCTTGATCTCCGTTTCACGGAGACTGATTTCACAGATGTTGCATCACTTCAAAATGCTGCGACCGAGCAATCGGGCGGTGTGAGCTTCGATCTGGGTGGCGGCAATAGCTTGTTTGTTGAAGATATAGCGCTGGCAGATCTGGCTAGCCTTACGGTGCAATTCTAAAAGGTAACAGGGAGCATACTCATGAAATTGGTAAGAGACTTATTATTGGCAAGCCTGGCTTTTGGTTTTGCTGCGCAAACTGTAGCCGCGGATGATGTGTTGAAGTTTCTGGATGGAGACCGTGATGGTACTATCAGCGCTTATGAAGCAATGGACCAGCTCCTAAGGTTGCAGAAGGAAACCGGTAAGAAACAGCTGAGCATAGCCGATTTTAAAAAACATCTAGCTAACTTGAAAGCAGATGAAGAGGTAGAGTTGAAAGAGATGATGGCGTCTCTTGATGCAAATGGTAATGGCAAACTTACGGTGAAAGAGCTTAAAAAAGCTGTAGGAGACTTGGCGCGTGGTGTGGACCGTAATGGAGATAAGACTGTGAGCCTTCAGGAGCTTCAGGCCTTTGATCTCGCTAATGCCATTGTGGTATCTGATAGCGAAATCCGCGATGAAGTTGCCTATATTATGGAAGCGTTGGATGAAAACGGCAATGGTGCGCTTACCAAGCAAGAGATGCCTGAGGCAGAAATCTGGGATGATCTTAAGGATAAAGATTTGAACCGCGATGGTTCCATTACCAGAAAAGAGCTAATTACGGCAGCGAAACAAGATAATAAACTGGCTGAGTTTGATGTGCAGGGTAGTACCGCAGTGATGACAGGTACTATCAGTGCATCTACGCCAGCACGTGTTTTGGAACTGGTTATTGAGCACCCTGAGGTAACAACAATCCTTCTTGGTCGTGTTCCGGGTTCCGTAGATGATGAAGCAAATCTTCGGGCTGCATCTTATGTACGCCAGTTTGGCCTTAATACTAAACTGGCTTCAAATAGTGTGGTTGCCTCTGGCGGTACAGATTTCTTTCTCGCGGGTGTTGAGCGTTCGGTAAGCCCGGGTGCGATGGCTGGCGTGCATTCCTGGGGTGGGCCTGGCTATGAAGGCAAGGATGTGCCGAGAGATGATGAACAGCATCAGCCCTATCTGGAATATTACCGTGAGATGGGCATTCCTGCGAAATTTTACTGGTTCACATTAGAGGCAGCGCCCGTTGAAGGCGTGCACTGGATGACCTCTGCCGAATTCAAAAAATATAAGTTTGCTACCTCGCAAAAATAATGTTCCGAGTATTGTAACGAGTGAGAAAGCGAGGCTGTCTGGCCTCGCTTTTTTTTATGAATTATTGGAAACCAGATCATTCCGCCATGCATAGACGGCCGCTTGAGTGCGGTCATTCAGATAAAGTTTGCTGAGAATATTTGTTACATGAGATTTTACGGTTTTTTCGCTGATACCAAAATTGCTTGCAATCGTTTGATTTGAATCACCGTTGGCGATAGCGCGCAATACTTCATGCTCACGCTGTGTCAGGCTTTCATGGAGCGGATTGTCATGGTTGCCTGCGCGGCTCAGATGTTTCATCAATGCGCGTGCCAGCCTTGGGCTAAGGGTTGCTTCACCTTTGTTCGCTTTATGGATCGCAGCTATTAAATCGTCAGGATCGCTTTCCTTGATAAGATATGAAAGCACGCCTGCTTGCATGGCATCGGTGAGATATTCATCCCCTTCATGGCTTGTAAGCATCAATATCTGGCTTCTGGGTGTTAGTTCTTTAATGCGGCGGGCGGCCTCTACCCCAGAGATGTCGGGCAGAAACAGATCAAGAAGTATAACATCGGGCGCGGTTTCGGCGGCTAGTTTCACAGCGTCTTCGCCGTTTTCAGCTTCACCAATAATGTTGATGCCTGGGCTGTTTTCCAGCAGCAGTGATAGACCACGCCTTACAAGTGCATGGTCATCAACGATGATAAGTGAGATTTCCGTTTCTTCTGTCATGCTTTGCTCGTTTGTACTGTTGCTTTCCAGGTAATGCACACAGATGTGCCCTTTTTAGGGGTACTTTCAATAATGATATCCCCATAAAAACTTGTGGCACGTTCCTGCATGTTATTCAGGCCAAAGCCGCTTTTAGGGTTGCCGGTATCAAAACCCACGCCGTTATCCCTTATTGCCAGTGACCATATATTATCTTCCCTTTTCAGGCGCACGACAACATCGGAAGCTTTTGAGTGCTTTACACAGTTGTTCAGTGCTTCCTGTGTGATCCGTAAAAGATGATGTTCTTGCATTTGGCTCATCATCAGTACCTCTTCATCATAATAAAGAACCACAGATATGTGCTTTGTGTAGCTGGGGATGAGATCTACCAACCCCTGAATAAAGTTCGTACTGGTCTGGGAAGATGGCCGGGCTTCAGAGAGGAGTTTTACGATTTCACTGTTGATAGCTGAAACGGTTTTTTCTGTTTCTTCTACTCGTGCTTTCAGTACATCCGGCATTTCTGGGTGTTTTGATAAGGCTTTTATCTGTAGAGCCAGCGCAAAAACCTGCTGCTTGACAGTATCATGTAGTTCTTTGGAGAGGTGTTCGCGTTCGTTATGGGCGGACAGTTCCTGCCTTAAAAGTACAAGCTCGTTCAAATCGTCTGCTACCCGGTTCAATTGCCTTACGTGGTCGCCAAGCTCATCACTGTGACTATCATCAATGCGTTCCCCCAGATGTCCTGCGGACCATTCTCTGGTAACTGCTGATATCCGGTCTAGCCGTTTGGTCATATGCCAGCCGCTTACAAAACCGCTAAGAATGCCAACAAAGGTGGCAAGCAGAATGAACACGATCCAAGGGCCATCAGCAAAACCAAAGTTATTTGAAAGCGTTTTCCATAGGTTGAATGTGGCGTATATTTCAACTTTCACCCTGCCTGTGTGAGGAGCTTCCATGGGCACGTTCACATTTGCCACATGAAAACGGGTGTTTTCCTTCAGGTTAAGCGGAATTTTATCAGAGCTCATGGTGATAAGCTCTTTCTCTTCTGCGTTATAAATCGTGATACGGTAAGCTACGTCTGCCACATTGTTGAGTGTGAAGAAATAATCGATATCTTCAGTGTCAGGAACAAGAAATGGCTCCTGATACATTTTCAGGCTTTCAAGCATTGCCGTGGTATTCTCAATTAAATTTTCAAATACCGGGCTTTCGATGGATTGCTGAATGGCTGTAGAGTGCTCTTCGACAATTTCTTCAGCGATCATCTCCAAACTGTCTTTTTCTGTAGTATCGAGAAAATCTGAATAGTCATTTAAAACAAGAATTAGACTGATTGCTCCGCTGATAACCACAAAACAGCTCAGGCCTGCATAAATACTGATACGCCACCAGAAACGGCGACGAAACTGAGAAATATATCGTTTAAAATTCATCATCATGATTAAGTAGTAGCATACCGTATAGATGCGCGAACCAGACTATGGTCTTAGGCCAGGAAAATATTGATACTAACGCTGGCTCCATACCGTGCATTCGTGGCGCGCGGGAAATCTTAATTATTTCATGATTTTTGTTTTTTATATGCCCCGGTAATGTGAATTACCAATGAGGATATTTTCGTGTCTAATTTTTTCGCAAAACCCTTATTTCTAGGGGGTATTATCGGCGTAGTTTTGTTTGCAGTCACAGCCGGGTTCGGTTTTCCGGTGCAAGCTGCTTCATCCCTTGATCATACAGAAAAGTTGAAAGCTGATGTCAGGCAGCTTTTGGATAAATATGAACGTAAAAACTTTTCAGGTTCCTTGCTTGTTGCCCACAAAGGGCAGGTTGTTTTAACCGATGAATTTGGTGTAATGGCGCGGGATAGCCAGCAAAAAACCAACGTGCATACTATTTATGATGTGGGTTCGCTTACAAAGCAATTTACTGGTGCGGCGATAATGAAACTGGTCGAGGAAAAACGATTAGCCTTAAGTGATGGTCTGCAAAAGTATTTCCCCAATATACCAGCAGATAAAGCCAGTATAACTATCCATCAACTGTTGACCCACAGTTCCGGCCTTCGTGGTTTTCCTGATAAAGGAGATTATGACCTGGTTGAAACCGATGTGTTTTTTGATACTGTTTTCAAACAGTCTCTCCGTTTTACACCGGGATCTGAGCATGAATATAGGAATGTTGGTTATAGCGCACTAACTCGGATTATCGAGCTTGTAACCAATATGGCATATGAGGCTTATCTCCAGCAGACTTTCTTCAAACCACTTGGGATGTTTAACACTGGATATTTAGCGCCTGACTGGACAGAAACTCTGGTAGCAGAAGGATATGCACGCGGTAAAAAGTTTGGCTCTGGTATTGCCCGTTATCAGGATATGGGTGAAATTTCCTGGCTGCTAAAAGGCAATGGCGGCATTCATTCAACACTTGGGGATATGCATGTCTGGCTTAAATCTCTTAGCAATGCAGAAATTCTAACAGAGAACTCTATAGAACTTTTAACAACCCGACATATTGCGGAAGATCCATCTGGCAATAGCCATTATGGTTATGGTTGGGCGATTTTTAAAACAGACAAAGGCAGAGATTTAGTGGCTCATAATGGGAGCAATCGCTTCTTTTTCGCTGATGTCCTCTGGCTCAAGGATGAAGACGCATGGATTGTTATGCTGAGTAATAGTTTTTCGAGAGATATGATGGAACTCGCTTGGCGAACAGAACGTCATTTGGCAGAGTATTTGAGCGCGCAGTTGGTGACCAAGGTTGTTGAATATTGAATGATCAACTTGACGATAAGCCGCTTGTTTTAGTGGCGGAAGATAACTGGGATACAGCCGAAAACCTGCGGCTGTATCTAGAGCACCATAATATGCGGTGTATTACGGCGCGGAATGGCACTGACGCCATTCGACTGTTTGAGCAGCAGAAACCAGGTTTGGTTATTCTCGACTGGATGATGCCAGAACGGGACGGTGTTGAAGTATGCGCTCATATAAGGCGAAAAAGCCAGATTCCTATCATTATGGTAACGGCGCGTATTACCCCTGACGATCTGGTTGTTGGCCTAGAGGCCGGTGCTGATGAATATGTTAAAAAACCGTTTGAGCATAAGGAGTTGATCGCCAGAATAAAAGCGCACCTCAGGCGGCAGCATTTTAAACCCGTATCTGATGAAACAGGTGCTTTAGGCCCTTGGCGGTGGCATGAGCTCAACAAGCAAATCTTCTACTGTGATCAGGAGCTTGCTCTTACTAAAACCGAATATCAATTGCTTATGATTTTGCTGAAGTCACCGGAAAGGATTTTCACACGGGAACAGTTGTTCGTGGCTGTTTTTGGTTACGATTCTGAGAGCAGTGACCGTACGGTGGATGTGCATCTGCATAACGCCCGGAAAAAGCTTAATCAGATTGACCGAGAGCAGCACGGAATTTCGTCTGTCTACGGGGTGGGGTATAAAATGAAACTCATACCTGATCAGCCCCGCAAGTAGCTCAAAGGCCCGGTATCATGAAATTTTATCACAGACTTGAATGGCAACTTGCTTTTGCAATTATTATAGCTCTTGGGCTTACTATCACCTTTACGGGGCTTTTGAATCAAACCACCGTTGGCATATTCCTGACACCGCTTGAGGCAAACTCTGGCGTCAACAAGCCCGATTATAAACAATATTTAGGGTCGCTTTCGGAACCTCAAAATACCAAACAACAAATCGCAGGTTTGATTACTGATTTTGAACAGCTGAGCGGTGGTGGTGATAATGTTATTATTGTTACAAATCAGCGGTTTGAAATTCAGGGATTTAGTAATAGTGAGTTCGTGTTTACGGAGCTGGTGAGAGCAGAACCAGATGGCCAAGGCTATTCTGTGGTGCTCAGCAGTCTCTATAACAAGCAAGAGATTATTCAAATCTATAACCGGGTTCCGGCATTCCATTGGGGCACTGAATATCTTATTTTCATAGTGCCGGACCCTACGTTTAAATCTGAGCCAAGCACTTTTACCATCATCACAAAAAATCTGGGCAAACATGTGCGAGAGCTTGGTATTTATTATGCGCTTGTTGGGATGTTTATTATTCTGCTCGTCAGATTTCGACTAGCACCGCTGCGCATGCTTGAAAACTTCTCTCAGAAGCTTTCTTCTGAAAAGTTACCAGCCCCCATGCCAGCTTCTGGATTTAAGGATGAAGTGAATAGTTTGGTTTCGGCTTTCAATAAGGCACGCGACCGATTGGAACAGGAAAAAGACAGAAGAAATGAACTGCTTGCCGAGATATCTCACGAACTGCGGACACCGCTTCATAACATGCGAGGGCGGCTGGAATTAGCCTCGGAAGGTATTATTGAAGGCGATGATAAAACGGTAAAGTATGCTCTCGATCAAACACAGCAGTTGGTTAATTTAGTCAATGATCTGGATTTACTCAGTGCTCTAGACAGTGCTGATTTGCATCTGGAAAAACAGGCCATTGATCTGCAAGGATTCCTACAGGAAAAACTGCAGGCGGGCAGGGTGAGTAGCCCTTACGAATGGTCATTATCCTGCCCTGAGGTTATTTGTGAAATTGACCCCATACGGATGACCCAGGTGTTTGATAATTTGGTACAAAATTCGGTAACTGCAAGGGCAGAGGGATTGCGGTTAGATATCGAGTGTTCTGTATCTGAAAAAAGAGTCCTTATCGTCTTCACAGATAATGGTCCAGGTGTGCCGGAAGCAGCCTTGCCTATGCTGTTTGATAGGCTTTACCGGGTTGATGCCAGCCGCACGCAAGCCACTGGTGGTTCCGGTTTAGGGTTAAGTATTGTTGATAAAATTATCCGTGCTCACGGTGGGGAAATTGACGCTTTTTTACCTGAAGGTGGCGGCCTTGGCTTTCGCATGGAACTTCCGCGGTGTGATGCCTAACCGCTAGGGTGTTTCTTTTTCAGTTGACACTTTTGTGATTATTTCATACCTCTTTCATCGCAAATGCGAATCATTCGCATTATTAATTGCAAATAACTCTCTCCTCCCCATTCAACCCGAGAGAGATGTGAGGAAACGATGAAAAAACAACTGCTACTTTCTTCAGCGATGGTGCTTGTCTGCACTGCCGCTGCCCACGCACAAGATACTGAAGATAAAAAGAAAAAAGACGAAGAAAGCCGCCTTGAAAAGGTAACGGTTTCGGCAACTTTCACGGAGAAGAAAGAGCTTGAGACAGTTAAATCGGTTTCTATCGTTGGTTCTGAAGATATCAGCCGCCGCCAGGCAAACAATGTGATGGAACTTGTTGCAGACCTCCCAGGTGTGGACATTAATGGTGGCCCTAACCGCCAAGGTGCTGAGTTCAGTATTCGTGGTGTTACTCGCCCTGAACAGAATATTGTGCGGGTAGACGGTGTAACCAAATATTTTGAGGGATACCGCCTTGGTTCTTTTTTCGGCGATCCGGAACTTTTGAAACAGGTGGACGTTGTCCGTGGTCCGGTTTCGACATTGTACGGGAGTGGCGCGATTGGCGGCGTGGTGAACATGACCACGAAAGATGCATCTGATTTCCTAAAAGCTGGTCAGACTTTTGGTGCCAAAGTTAAGGCCGGTTTTAATTCAAACAACGATGAATGGAACGGTTCCGCTTTCCTTTATGCACGTCCGGAAGAAAATATTGATCTTCTTGGTGCCGTTACATTCCGTGATTCTGATGATTTTGAGTTTGCATCTGGTGATACATTTGAGGGGTCGGCAGTTAATGTAAAAAACCTTCTATTGAAGGCCTCAATAGTATTGGCTGATTACCATAAATTAAGCGCTTCCTACCAATACGGTGAAGACAGCGGAATCGTTGAATTCCGCCAGAATGACCGAGGCACAACGGACAATGGTTTTTCTGAAGGTCTGATTGACCGTGAGCTTGAAGATACATCGGTAGCGCTTGAATATGCTTACCAGAATGATGATAACCCGTGGGTCGATTTCACCCTGAGCTTTGGGTATTCCAAAACCCACAATATGGAAACCGGGCTTGATTCAAGCATTGTTGCTGGCCCGGTGTCTACATCGCTTGATCCGGGTGAGACGCGTATTTTCGATTATAAAAGCTGGCAACTTTCTGCGATCAATACATCTCGTTTCAGCACAGGTAGTGTGAAACATGTGATGACATTTGGCGCTGATTTCTACACCCAAGACCGTTTCGGCGAGCAAAGTGGTGGCCCTATCCGCAGCCAGCCAAGCGGTGAACAGGATGTGTTTGGTGCGTTTATTCAGGATGAAATTAATTTCGCTGACCGTGTGATCCTTACACCGGCTATCCGCTATGCGACATACACAACAGAAGGTTCAACGGTTGGCCTTGAAGACCGTATTGCTGATCCTGATGATTTCCTTACAGCGGATCAATTCCGTCAGGCAGACCGCTATTCAGCCTGGACACCAAGTGTAACAGCCGAAATAAAGCTAACTGATTGGGCAAGTGTTATTGGAGGATACTATGAAGGTTTCCGTGCTCCAGCAATCGACGAAATTTATGCTCACTCGCTCTTCTTCGGCGCTCCATTCCCTGCGGGAACAGCTGATAAAACAACAAGTCTCCAGCTCCGGGAAGAAACAGCCCAAACATGGGAAGGTGGTATAAAGCTGGCGTTTGAAGACGTAATCTCCAAGGGGGATATCCTGCGTACCAAGCTTGTGTATTTCCGCAATAATATTGAAGATAAGATCGTTAGCATCCGCAGCACATCTGCGCTTATCAATCCGGTAAGTTATATCAATGATGGTGAAGATCGTCTCAAGGGCTGGGAATTTGAAGGCCTTTACGATAACGGTGTAACCTATATCCGTACGAGCTTTTCAAGCATTCGCGGTGAAAACCTTTCCCGGAATATTGATCTTACAGCAACACCCGCCGATCAGCTTTCTATCTCTGGCGGTACCCGCTTCGGGGACACTGGTCTTGAGGGTGGTTTCCAATCACAGTTTGTGTGGCGTCATCACACAGAAAATGAAGTGGATGGTAACCCTGGTTACAACATTCATAATCTATACTTCACATATCGCCCGGAAGCGGTTGAAGGTGCGGAAATCCGTCTCGCGGTAAACAACCTGTTTGATAAGGATTACCGTCGTCACAGAGCAGGCACAAGAAGCTTTGGCCGCGACGTTCGCGTATCGGTTTCTTACCAGTTCTAAAAACAGATACCCCCCAAGTATGTACTTGGGCAGTGTCGCAGCGTTTGGGGGACGCTGCGGCACAAACCATTTAAAAGAGGCTATAATGAACAATCGGTTGCTATGGTCATTATCAGCGACAATCGCGCTTGCAGTTCATGCGGGCGCGATTGTTTATTATGCAAACACATCTTTGGATGCCCCCTCCTCGCCACCTGTCGGTCAAAAAGGCGTGCTTGTTGAACTGGCTTTTGAAGGGGCTGCGGCAGGCGGTATTTCTCAGGCGGGTAACACACAGGAAATTTCAGAGCACCAGCAGATGCTGGACCAGGCTGCACCGAAAAAGACAACTGCTCAGAAACCCCGGGAAGAAAGACAGCCAGAACCTTTGGAGCCGCTGCCAGAACCGCCAATAGAAACCCCTCAAGAACCTGAGCGTGCGGAAGAGGTGCCTAAAGAACCAGAACAAGCGGAAGTACCGGTAGAGGCAGAAGAAATGCCTTCGGAGGAAGAGGAAAAAGTAGAAGATCCGGATATCGTTGAACCCAAAACTACATCAGCACAAAAAACAATAACACCTTCACCGCAGCCGGCAGACGCTATAAACAATACGGTTGGTGAAGAAGAAGGAAGTGCTGCACCCGCTGTTACTAACAGTGTAGGTGGGGCTGGCGGTAGGAACTCAGAAGCAAAAGGGAATGAAGGGGATGGTAATGCGGCACAGTCAGGCGGGATGGGCGGTGTTATCCGTACCTATGAAGATCTTGTACGGGTATGGGTGCAAAAGAATTTAATATATCCGCGTATGGCCCGTAAGCGCCGTTTGATGGGTATCGTGACCGTACGGTTCACACTTGATCCTGTAGGTGGTCTCTTGAATGCTGAAATCCTTGAAGAAAGTGATTACCGTATCCTCAATAAATCTGCTTTGAAAACCATAAAACGCGCTAGTCCTTTTCCTGTATTTCCTGATGAAATGGCAGGTATGAAGGAACGTGTTTTTGTGCTTCCAATAGAGTTTGGAGTTCAATAAAAAAAGCCCTTCGGGGGGAGCCGAAGGGCAAGTTCTGGAGATGTACCTTATTAAGCAGATTAAGGTACAAGGAAATAAATCAGGGCACCGAGGAATACCGTAGAACCCCCGATGACGCGCAGGCTGTTCTTCAGCCGCATTTTTACTGTGAATAAAATGATAAACCCGAAGAGGGACAGCGCGAGGGTGAGATAAGCGGTGATATCAATGATCCACGGCCACACCGTGCCGGTATATTTGCCTTTGTGAAGATTATGCATTTTATCGGCAATTGTCGCGCGGCGGACGGTTACTTCAGCTTCGCCTGTAAGCAAATCAACAAACACACTGGCACTACCGCCAAGACCTCGATACTCAAGCTGATAGCCGTCGCCTAAATCTTCGTGGTTCTTCAGTTCACCTGGAATATAGATCTGGTTGGAAACCAGATCAGATAGGGCTTGAACAGGGTTATCTGCAGCGGATGCTGCTTTTAGATCGACTTCTCTGAGTGTTAGAATGTCGTCGGTTTTAACGCGGTCGCTCTGGAACCATTCAGGGTGGTTGAGCATCAAGCCACTGAGGGCAAAAAACAAAAGCAGAATGAAAGCGAGTGCCGATACGTATGTATGCAGCATCCGGCTTTGCCGGTACATTTCATTCTTTTTCTTCTTGATCTTCTTTTTGAACTCAGGCGAACGGAATTTGGCAGTAAACCCGTTCTCAATATCACCTGCCGCAGCGCCGGAACGCTGTAGATTCATATCACTTTGTTTAACAGCAGAAGGCATGGTCCATCCTTAGCTTTTCTTGCCAAAAACGACAGTTAAGTCACCAATTTCGCCTTCTGCAGGCTGTTGTAGCTTAAAGCCATTTTCGTCAATTTTGATGGCGATCTGCTTGTAGGTGTGGCCGCCGTGTTCGCGGGCCATTTCTACATGCAGGATATAGTCACCATTTTCGATAGAGTTACCAAAATCATCACGGCCGTCCCATGTGGCATTATAACGCCCCGGCATACGGGTTGGACGGCTTACACCGTCTACAACAGAATCAAACTTGCGACCATAACGGCGCCACCAAACATAATTTTCCTCCATCCATCGGCGGCTTTCGCCCAGCAACATAAGGCTGCGTACAAGTTTCTTACGAGGTGTTGTAACCCAGATACCAACGTAAGGGCGGCGATAATTACCTTCATCTACTTCAGGAATGGCGAAATCAATATTGAAGGTGAAATCATTATTCCAGAGAGTCTCTTCTGTTCCGGCACCTTTGGCCTGTAGTTTGTGCCAGCCGTTTGTTGGGAACTGGCGACCGTCTGGCGCAATAATCAATGCTTCGACATCTGTCATGGTGTTGATGAGCTTAAGGCCTTCTTTGATAGGCATAACAGAAAGTGCGGTGGCTAACGCGTCGGCTGTCATGGCATCGTTGGCAACAACGGTAGCGGCAGGCGCTTCGTTAACTGGCCAGCCGGTTTTCGGATCAATGATCTGGCTATAATCTGTGCCATCAACGGTATAGGTGCGAGTATTGTGCCCGCTGGATGCAACGGCTTTGGATGATAGCGAGAGCGTTGTCAGGTAATTTGCGTTATCTGCCGTGCCAAATGGATTGGCAACGCCTACATTCCAGTTAGCACCACTGCTGGCGTTCCTCCAATATAAGGCATCACCGCCTATATCCAGTTTAATGCCGGTTGCGTCTGGTACCTGTGCTTTTGCCGCCTTTAGGGCCTTGTCGAGGATGTAGCCTTTCGCGAGTGACGTGGGATCCAGCTTCAAGGAATTTGTTTCAATTGAATTGCCAGTTAGCGTGAATGTCGCTTCCCCAGAAGCGCCCGCGAGCCGTTTCATCCGTTCTGTGTTTGGTGTGCTGTTGTTGCGTGTAGCGTCCTTCCAGATGGCTTTGATCTCGCCAAGTCTGCAGCTAAGGCTGCCTGCGGTTTTAACGCGCCATTCCTCGCAAGCTTTTAAGACAGCTGCCATATCTTTGGAAACTGTGTTCGCGCCGCCGTTTAGGGCTGCGAGTTCACTATCTGCTTTGGTTGGGCTGAAGATATTTTCAAGACGGCTAATTTCCTGAAGGGCAGCGTCGATTGCTTCTTTAGCTTTTTTGTCGCTTACACCGTGCACAGCCATATCAAAGGAGGTGCCGAGAATATTTTCGCGGTGTTCTTCTGTGCTTGCAGTCGCTGGAGCAAATGCACCTGCTAGCAGGCTGAGGCTTGTAAGAAAAGTAGTGGTTTTAAAACGGTTCATCATAGATCTCGGAAATCAGGTCTGGACTGTTATAAGCCGCACACTTTTGTGTCCGGCTTTTTGGAGCGCTCGCAACACGGGGAGGAAACAGTTGCGGGTGCAGTTTTTATCAATTTTCACCAACAGAGTTTTGCCGTCTTTGGCTATGAGCGCGGTGGTGATGTTTTCAAGAGGAATTTCTTTATCGCTGAGGGCGACCTTGCCGTCCGCGTTAACAAGCAAGCGATCTTCCATGCCTGCGATATCAGCTTCTGCCTGAACGGACGGCGCCATAACATCCAGCATCTCTGGGCGAGATATCTGGCCTGCGATCATGAAAAAGATCAAAAGCAGAAACACCACATTGATGAGGGGAATAACATTTTCTCTTTCAGGGCGGACTTGCGGTTTCATAATCATTTGCCCTGCTCCCGCATTTGTAGCTTTACTTCCGTGAAGCCAGCTATGCCCAGCGCTTCGATCAGCTCAAGCGTTTGTTGGAGCGTTACTTCTTCACCAAGGCTGACATCAATTGGTTGCGCCAAGTCGTTTTGCATCAAAGCTTGGAATTCAGTAAGGTGGAGTGTTTGATCCTGGTGGCTTATCAGACCATCCGCCTGAAGCGTGATTTTCACGCGCTCAATTTTTTTATCTGAAACAGGAATGTTTGCTGTGCCTGTAGTAGGCAGCGAAAGTTCCTGCATTTGCTCAAGGCTCAGGCGGGAGACAATCATGAAAAAGATCAAAAGCAGAAATACCACGTCAATCAGCGGTGTGAGCGAAGGGCGTTTCCGTTTTGTTTCCATCACCTTTATCATGCCACTGCTTCAGCCTGTGGAATCGGTGTTGGGGTGATAGCTTCCAGTCTGTTCTCTTCTGTAGCGATCGATGCTCTGGAACCCTGCCATGCGGCAAGCATACCTTCAAAAGCATCAATGATATCGGCTTGTGTTTTTTGCACCCGGCCATCAAAGAAACTGAGAAGGGCAGATGCTGGAATAGCAACTACAAGCCCTGCAGCGGTGGTAAGAAGAGCGCCCCAGATACCGCCAGCGAGCGCCGCTGGGTCAGCACGCATACCGGCACCTTGAAGTCCCTGAAACGCTTCAATCATCCCGATTACGGTTCCAAGCAAGCCAATGAGCGGTGCGAGGGAAGCAATTACATCAAGTCCGCGCAGGTATGCATTCATTTGGAAGAGCGCGGCATTTGCCATGCGCTCCCCCTGTTGTCTTGGAAGTGTGTTGGTTTGCTCGCTCGTATGCATTTCTTCAAGCGCTGCATTCAGAACTTTTGCAACAGCATGGTTGCTTGCTGAGGTAATTGCTTTTGCTGCTTTGATGTTTTTTTCGGCAACAAAATTAATGACCTGCGCAGATTGTTCTTTGTGCCACCGGCCTGCACGCCACTGTTCAATCAACTTAAAAACAGTGATCGTCAGCACAATAATAGACATAGCGCTCAGGAGTATGGTGATAGCACCGCCAGAGAGAATGAGAGAAAGCAAATCCATTGGTTCTTCCAATCAGGTTAGTGAGCTGCTGAAGCTTTTGCTTTCTTCGGCTTCTGAGTTTCCTGCTGCTCCCGCTTTGGCGCAGGGTCATCATCGGCAATGAAACCATCTTTATTGGTATCAAGACGATCAAACATGCGAATGCCGGAAGCTTCAAATTCTTCCCAGCTCATAGCGCCGTTTTCATCTTTATCAATGGCTTTAAAGCGGATTTTTGTTTGCTTTTCTGAAGCTTTTACCGAAGCAGGGATTGCAGCAACCGCTGCTGCTTCAGCAGCGCCAACATATTCAATGCGGCTTAATACACCGTTGCCACTTTTATCCATGTTCTTGAACATGGTGTCGCGTACTGCGTGATGCTCACCGATGAGAACGATGTTATCACCGTTGGTGTCGTACTTTTTATAAAGCCCTTTATGCTTGCCGTTTGATTCCTTTTGGTCAACACGGCCATCATGGTTCGGATCATGCTTATAAAAATGTTCGTCTGACGCTACTTTATATTCTGCTGCCGTCAGTACATAGTCTTTGTTCGTATCCGTTTTGCGGAAGTTATCGAAAGCGTGCTGCGTGCTTTTAAGTTGGCGTTCTTTCAGCATGCTTTCATAGCGTACTTCAAATTCAGTAAGATATTCAGCTGGGCTGATAGTGCCATCACCATTTGTATCGGTGTTTGCGAAGCGGGCACGGCGCACCTGCGCAAATTCCTCTTTGGATACTTTGTTATCGCCATTCAGGTCATAGTCGCGGATCATGCCTGCTTTGAAGTGCGATGCTGGTAGAGCCGGGAATGTAACAGCAAGAACGCTTGCAGCAATTGCCAGTGTTGAAACAATCTTTTTCATGGGTCTTTTCCTTCGGGCCGGATTAACGCGCCGCTTCGAAAGTGAGTGTGTATGTATAGCTGTAAACAGGGGCTTTAGCGCCTTCGGGAGCTTTTACTCTGTGACGAGCGCGGGCTAGATAATTCCCTGGTTTTTCAGGTGTGAATTCGATTTTACCTTCGGCATCAGTTTTCAACTTGGCTACTGGCTCTTTTGCGCTGAAGGCACCGCTTGCGTCATATACAGGGATTTCAAGGCCAACCGCTGGCTTGCCTTCAAACAGCACAGTTAATTCAACTGGTTCACCTGCATAAACATCGTTGGGATGAGTGATAGGCGTAATTTCAAGTCCTTTGCCTGATGGTTTGAGAGCCGCTTCTGTTGGCGCACCTTTGGATACATATGTTTCTGCGCGTGTTACGGCCTGAAAATGTGCAGTTTCTTTTGCGCCTTCGGGCAGAGGTTCGCTTGGGTCTTCCATACGGCCTGGCTTGCCGTTTAGCTCATACATACGGAAGATGCGGCCATAGCGCATACCGGTGGAGAATTTATATGTGCCTTTGTCTTCAAGAGAATGCTCGATCACCACACGGGTTTTCAGATCACTTCGTGTATCTGGGGAAACCTGCTCGCCGTTTGGAGTGACGATGTAAAACTCGCTTCCAGTGAAAGCAGCTTCAGGCAAGAAGAACTTCTCAGCAAATGAGGCATCCAATGTAACCATTTTGCCAAAGGCCGGATCAAAGCTGATTGGAACAATATAGGGCGTGTGTGCCGATGCTGTGCTCGCGAGCAGTGCTGCTGCCCCAATGGAAGTAAAGAGAAGTTTGCGAAGTTTCATGTGCCTAGCCTCAATTAAAACTGAATGAATCAGTTAATAATGAAATTGAGAATGATTATCAAATATAAAATGTTGATTTTGTTAAATATGGAAGGGAGATATTTGTTCAGAGTGATTTTGGTGTTGCCTAATAGTGTCAAGAGCGCTTCTCTGTGCCGAGGTTATGCTCATTTGAAAAGCCAGAGATTTTATTTTGCGGCTTATTAGGCATTTAAAGTCTGCTGGGGCGAATCGTTGCAAGAAGGCTGGTCTTTAAGCCTCAAAAACTAAGGGTGCAATTGGAATATAACTAGCGGTCTACAGCAATCGGTCTATCGGTTAGTTAATCTTTCGGTTGGTGGTATGTCTTTTTATATATGATGCAGCTCTTTTATTATTAGGGGCGGCCTGAGGCGTCTAGCAATCAAAAACCTCCATGTTTGGGTTATGCTGGGCTGTATGTTTCTCCTTTATCGTAATTTCTTTTATGTGGCCTAATTCGGTTTTCCATATAGCGTTCTGCGCTTCAGTCTTACCTACCCCTTAATACCCAAGAGACATGATTTTAAATTCTGATGATTTACCAGAGCATTTTAATTTGTTTCTGGGGTCACGATTTTATGTTCGGCTCTGAGCGATTGCTTGGGGTGTTAACTATATTTTTCGTTGAGTCAAAAATTAAACCTAAGGTTGGTATTTTGTATCAAGATCTACACTAAAGTAAGTTTTGTTATACAAATATAATAAACGTAAAACGGTAATAATATGCAATTTTTAGATTCAGTTTCAGATATGAATAATGGAAGATTTCGATAAAATTATGAGTCTTTTTTCTGATTTTTTAGTATTTGAACCGCCATTCAAATACTAAAATCAGAAAAATAATGCTTTTTTCTATATGCGACATTTAGTCATCTGTGATCGGCATTCTAGATATTATATCGGCACCAGAATTTATATAAAATTGTTAGAAAACAATAGTTTATAACTATAACTTTGGTAATGTTAACGATTTAGTGACTAGACTTTCTGAGGGGTAATACCTACATACCCAACTGTCATGTTCCCTCATGACGGAAGCGCACAGTGCGGGTCCCTACCGTGCTTGCGGAATAGTTATTTTTCTCCCTGTTTAAAATGACTATCCGGGGGGGGAGTTTTAGATTCCCCCTCAATGTATTCTACCTGTGGCATAAAAAGCACAATCTTAAGTTAATTCAATTTATACTAGAAAAGCGATGCTGTTTTTTCGAAGACTTTTCATGCCGTTCTGGTTTTAAGTCGCCACTTCTTCTTCTTCATCATAGGGATTGAAGGTAGCTAAAGGGAAAAGTATGTTTGGATTAAATAAAAAGACTAAGAACGCGTTTTTGTGCTCGGTTGCTGTTATTGCAAGCCTAAGCACTGGCGCTGCCGCTCAGGAAATTGACGACGACACTCTAGAGGAAGTTGTTGTAACAGGTACGCGTATCAAGCGTTCTGGCGCAACTGCACCGAGCCCGGTAACTGTAATTGGTGCTGAAAGCATTGCACTACAGGGTGAGGTAAACATTGCAAACTTCTTGAACCAGCTTCCAGCACTTGGTTCAACACGTAGTGCAGCAGCTTCAACAGGCTTTATTGGTACAACAGGAACGAGCTTCCTTGACCTGCGCCGTCTTGGTACTGCGCGTACACTTGTTCTGCAAAACGGCCGTCGCCATGTTGGTACACAGGCTGGTTCCGCTGCGGTTGATATTAACTCAATTCCGCAGGAACTTGTTGAGCGTGTTGAGGTACTAACTGGTGGTGCTTCTGCGGTTTACGGTGCAGATGCGGTAACAGGTGTTGTTAACTTCATCACTAAGAAAGATTTTGAGGGTGTTTCCATTTATGGCCAGGCTGGCCAGGCTGATGAAGGCGACGCATTCAGCTATACAACACGTATCGTAGCTGGTGATAACTTCGGTGATGGCCGCGGTAATGCGGTACTATCTGTTGAATGGTCTGAGACCGATGGTTTCCTGGCGACAGATCGTTCAGAATCTCGTCGTAATCTGTCGTTCCGTCCGAATCCAGCAAATGGTGATACGCCAACAAACACAAATGATGGTATTCCGGATGAAATCCTTTTCGAAGGTGTGAGCCTGAACTTCATCAACGGCCCTGGTATTTTCCGTAACCGTACAACGGGCGAAGATTTTACAATTACACCAACAGGTTTCCGCCCGTTTGATATTGGTGAAAGCATCGGCGGTGGCCGTTCTATCAACGGTACTGGCGAGGGTGTTCCTCTTGATGTAATCGGTGGTTCTCTTCAGGGTGACAGCCAGCGTGCGATTGTAACTGCATCTATCAATTATTCTTTCCGTGAAGAACTAAATCTCTTCATCGAAAGTAAGTATGTAAACTCTCAAGCTTTCTCTGAAGGTACAGGTAGTTTTGACACATTTGGCCGTGGTCTGAATATCAGTGCAGACAATGGTTTCCTAAATGATGAACAGCGCCAGTTCTTCGTAGATCAAGGTATTGATTCTCTAGGTGTAAGCCGTATTGATAACCTGTTCCCACGTACAAGTGATACTGAGCGTACACTATTCCGCGGCGTGATCGGTTTTGAAGGTCAGTTCGAAAATGGCATTAGCTATGATACATCGTTTGTATACGGTCGTTCGAACGTAACCGTTGCTCAAGGTAACAACCGTATTAACGACCGTTTCACAGCTGGTGTGGATTCAGTAATTGATCCAGCAACTGGTAATGTTGTGTGTCGTTCAGATATTGATCCAGAAGCAGCTGCTGCACTACCAGACTTTGCAGTAAATGGCTGTGTTCCGATCAACATTCTAGGCGAAGGCAACATCAGCCAAGAAGCTGCTGACTACTTCTTGTTCACAGATACTCTTGTAGAAAATCTAGAGCAGAAAGTGGTGGCTCTTAACGTTGCTGGCGATTCAACAGTATTTGGTTTTGAACTACCAGCTGGCCCAATTTCATGGGCGATCGGTGGTGAGTACCGTGAAGAAGATGCCGATTCAACACCAACAGGTATTGACCGTCTTGGCGTAACTTTCTTGAACGTTATTCCGGTTACTCGCGGCGGATTTGACGTGAAAGAAGCATATGCAGAGGTTTCTGTTCCGCTTCTGTCAGGTGTTACATTTGCTCAAGACCTTTCCATTGATGCAGCGCTTCGTTTGTCTGATTATTCAACAGTTGGGAACACAACGACTTATAACGTTGGTCTGAACTGGCAGCCAATTGATGATCTGCGTTTCCGCGGTACTTACAGCCGTTCAGTACGTGCGCCAAACATCTCTGAGCTATTCGGCCCACAAAGCCAAACTTTCTTCGGCTTTGATGATCCATGTGATGTTGATTTTGTTGACCAAGGTAACGAAAACCGCGCTGCAAACTGTCGTGCACTTGGTATTGACCCAACAACATTCCAAGAAGACGAGACACGTGGTACACAGCCTGGTCTACAAGGTGGTAACCCTAATCTTGGTGAGGAAAGTGCAGATACATACACAATCGGTGGCGTGTTCACACCAAGCTTCGTACCAGGTCTGACACTAACTGTTGACTATTGGAATATTGATATCACCGATGCGATTGATACAGCATCATTCCAGAATATTCTGGATAACTGTGTGGATGCTCCAAACATCAACAACGCATTCTGTGCGGCAATTACACGTGATGCATCTGGTCAGGTTGTTGAAGCTGTTCGTATTAACAACAACATTGCTGGACTGAAAGCATCTGGTATTGACTTCGAAGTTAACTATCAGTTCCCAGTAGAATCACTAGGCCTTGGTGATTATGGTGATATCCAAATCCGCACCCTTGGTACATACCTGATCAACCGCGACGATTTCCCATTCCAGACTGCACCTGATGAAATCGACGAGGAAGCTGGTGAGCTAGGTGATCCAGAATGGTCTGTTAACACAAGCGTAAACTGGAATATCGGTCGCTTTAACCTGAACTATGAAATTCGTTTCATTGACAGCCAGCTACTGGTTGAACAAGACGACCTTGAAGCTGATCCGGATCTACAGTTCCCATTCAGCACAGGTTCTGCTTGGTACCACGATGTTCGCGTAGGTTATAAGCTTACAGACAATGTTGATCTGTTTGGTGGTGTGAACAACCTAACTCAGAAAGTGCCACCAGTTGGTCTTTCTGGTGCAGGTACAGGTTCTGCTATCTTTGATAACATCGGCCGTTTCTACTACTTCGGTGTTCGCGCAACATTCTAATTGATCTTTGTTGGTCAGTTAAAGATCAGGGGGCTACGGCCCCCTTTTTTGTTCAAACCAGTAAGGGAAATTTTGAGTGATTGGAGTTTGGCGACTAGCTGTGCCACTTGGGCTGTGCAAATGCGTCTTTAAGGAAATCAATGAAGGTTTGTACTCGTGTAGCCCGGTTGGTTCTGCTTGTTACGAGAGCGACAACTGGTGCAGCGGGTAGATGAAAATCACCAAGTAGTCTTACAAGCTTTCCGTCACGTATATCCTGCTGAACGGCCCATTCAGAACGCTGGATGATCCCCAACCCCTGATGCGCCCATTTTTGAAGCGTCTCACCATCATTTGCAGACATTTGAGATTTAACTCTTACATTGACCTGTTGCTGGATATCGTCATCCGCAGATTTAAATGACCAATATGTGTCATCTTCCTCATTCTCTCGCAAAGTTAGACATACGTGATTTATCAAGTCTTGTGGTGTTTCCACCGAAGGGTGGGTTTCAAGATATTCGGGGGAGGCGCAAACAAAACGCTCGTTCTCAGCTAACTTGATAGCAATTAGGCCACTATCAGCGAGAGGTGCTACCTGAATTATAATGTCCCAGCTTTGATCAGGGAGTTGCGCAAGATTATCGGAAAGAGTTAGGTCAATAGATACATCGCTATGTTTTTGCCTGAAATCAGCAATAACTGGTGCAATATAATGTCTTCCAAACCCGAGGGGAGCCATAACTCTTAGCCTGCCAACAATCTTTTTTTGACGATCAGCCAGCTCTGAGGTCATGCTATCTATATCAGCAAGAATATTGATCGCTCTTTCAGCTAAAAGCTCGCCGTCAGATGTGAGCAGTACGCCTCCGCGGCCTGACCGCTCAATTAAGCGTAAACCCATTTTTGTTTCTAAAGAGGAAAGGCGTTGGCTGACCGCTGGTGGGGATATGTTCAAATCCCTTGCCGCAGCGGCGAGAGATGTGTTTTTTGCCAAAGCGACAATAAATTCCATATCTGCAACAGATATCATCACAACCTCTCTCTATAGTTACGCTTCATTGTCGGACCAATGTTAAACCGTGGTTTTCTATAACTACCGCATATAGAAAACCTGTGTAATCCCTGCCGCTGTTAATTGAACAATAAGAGCTGCTTAATGGCAGGGCTACCTGATTTTCACTACCTTAGTACTGAAATTATCAGATGAGGTTTGCTATGCTGGAAATTCATAACCTATCAAAAAAATATTCGAATGGTGTACAGGCACTCGATAATGTGAGCCTTGAGATAGGGAAAGGTATGTTTGGCTTACTGGGACCGAACGGAGCTGGTAAATCTTCTCTGATGAGAACCATCGCAACACTTCAAGATGCAGATGCTGGCAACATTACTTTTAACAATATTGATATCAGCAAATCCCCTCGGGAATTACGCTTACAGTTAGGATATCTGCCTCAGGAGTTCGGGGTCTATCCAAAATTTTCGGCATTTGACCTGTTGGACCATATGGCAACGTTAAAAGGTATTTCTGATAAAAAGCAGAGACATGAGCAGATTAATGCTCTTCTGCATCAGACAAATCTGTTCGATGCCCGCAGGCGCGCAGTAGCAAATTTTTCAGGTGGTATGAAACAGCGATTTGGTATTGCCCAAGCGCTACTTGGGGACCCTAAACTTATCATTGTTGATGAGCCCACTGCAGGGTTGGACCCGGAAGAACGTAACCGTTTTCACAACCTTCTTAGCGAGATTAGTGAAAATATTATTGTGCTGCTTTCCACGCACATTGTTTCTGATGTTGAAGATTTATGTACGCGTATGGCGATCTTGTCAGGCGGAAAAATTCGCGAATGCGGCCACCCGACGGAGTTGATTAACCGATTAACAGGCCGTGTATGGATGAAGGCTATTGGAAAGGCGGAAATAGAGCCTTTTGAACGGGATTATCAAGTGCTGTCGCGGCAGCTTCACCTGGGCAAGATACAGGCCCGGATATTGTCAGAAGTTTGCCCTGAAGATGGCTTCAAGTGTGTAACACCAACACTTGAAGATGTTTATTTTAATACATTGCAGCAGGGTTAGGCTATGATTGGCACATATTGTAATTTTGAATGGCAATATCATACCAAACAATTAGCGTTTGTTATTACCTTCGCCGTATTTCTATTTCTTGGACTTATTCTTACTTTTAATTTCAGTAGTGGTGATGGGGGTGTTCATACAAATTCACCATATCTTATCACCTTTAAATTTGGGCTGATTTCCTGGCTTGTAACCTTCGTTATTGCAGCTTTTTGTAATCGCGCCGTGTTGCGTGATTTAGATAGCAATATGTCTGAGTTGGTGTTGTCGACTTCCATTACCAAGAAGCAGTTAATCATTTCACGCTTTGCTGGGGTTTTACTGTCTTCAATATTGGTGATGCTAGCTGTACCGCTTGGTATGATGCTTGATTTTATTCTAACATCAAATGCCGCAGCATCAGCGGCTAGTTTTAAGCTTTTTGATTACATCTGGCCCTTCCTGGTCATGATAATGCCGACTGTGTTTTTCATCAGTAGCTTTTTGTTTTTTATTAGTGTGGTGACGAAAAGCCATATTGCGACATATTTGGCGGCTGTCATGCTTTTCGGGATGTATATGTTTTCATCCACATTCATTGGTTCCCCATTGCTTTCAGGAACAGGATCAGTAGTAGCAAGTTCGGGAATTCAGCAATTAGCCGCCCTTGTTGATCCATATGCCGTTTCAGCCTTTTTACAACAAACAGAATATTGGAGCATTCAGGAGCAAAACGCTTTGCTGGTGGGGTTAAGCGGTAATTTTCTTATTAACAGATTGTTATGGACAGTTAGCGGGGGCGCATTGCTCTGGCTCGCCTTCAAAAAGTTTAATATGCAGAAGGCATATGTTCATGAAAAATCAGCTGATAAAGAGGTAGTGGTAGATAGTATTCAATTGAAGGGCATAATCCCTTCGGTTGCTTGCAAGGTTAATGATCTCAAAAGTGTGCTTTCTTTAATAAAGATTGAATCAAATCTTCTGATTAAAAGTAAAGTATTCTGGATAGCGATGACCATTTGGGTTGCTTTCGTGAGTGCTGAAATGCTCACTGTTATCGCCAAGTTTCCTTTCAGCAGCCCGGCACTCCCCACTACAGCAGCGCTTATCAAACGCTTCCAGCCTGATCATTTGCCAACATTTGGGTTGTTGATGCTGATTTTCTTCAGCGGGGAAGTTTTCTCCAGAGAAAAGAATATAGGCATCAACTACATTTTGCATGCTTTGCCGATTAAGTCTTTAGGGTTTCTGTTTGCGAAAGTTGTTGCTCTTAGCGTTATCCCTGTTGCGATGATCACACTTGCTATAATGGCAAGTATGGTGCTGCAACTGCTCAATGGGTTTTATGAATTTGACCTTGGAGTATATGCATCACTGTATTATTTCGGGCTAATTCCACTTGCTATCAATGGTGCGATTTGCGGATTTTTTCAGATTATTGGCAATAATAGATATGTTGGCTTGTCATTTTCATGTTTGTTTTTTGCCGTTTTTTCCGCTGACCTTGCCATCCCGTTAGGTATGGAACATCCCCTGTTTCACTTCGAGCAATTTCTACCTGCTCCTTACACAAAATTCAGTGGGTATGAGACAAGCTTTGAGGCTTTTAGTGCCTACCAACTATATTGGCTGGCATGTGTAACGCTGCTGTTGGTAGGGGCAAGTAAGATATGGGCAAGAGGCAACCGTACGCCCTATAAGAACTTAACTTTGGTAAAGTTGACAGATTTTAAAAACATCTCTCCTATCCCCGTTGTTGCAACCTGTATTGCTTTAATTTCCGGCAGTTGGATTTTTTACCAAACGAACATCGCAGCAACCTATCAACCGCCAAGTCGTATCGTTGCTAATAAGATTGCCTATGAGCGTACGTTTGCGGCCTTTCAAGATGTGCCTCAGCCCGCAGTTACAGCAGTTACTGCTGAATTGGAGTTGATGCCAAAAGGGCGTGCTTACCGTCTCGCCGGACAGATGGAACTCGTCAATCAAACAAGTGCTGATATATCCCGGATTTTAGTTGGTGGCGCTTCATTTGCGGAAAGTGAATTTGAAATCATTGATGCAGAAATTGTAGATGACAATATTCAACATAACACGGCTATTTTCGAACTAAACACTCCTTTAAAACCAAATGAAAGGACTACACTGAATTTCTTGGTGAACCATCAGCAGTCAGGTTTTAGTAACAGCCGGCCTGTGAATACAATTACCCAATCGCATGCTTTTATTTTCTTGGATCGGTATGTTTTGCCAACCATTGGGTATCAAAAAAAGCGGACTATAGTCAGGTCCCGTTTACGAAAAGAACATAATCTTCCGGCTATGCCTGCTATGGTGAAACCAGAAGCTGCTGTGGCTGTTGATGGTAGTGATCTTGAAAGGCAGGGTAACTGGGTCACACTTGATCTTACAGTAGCAGCACCAGATGATTTCACGGTTGTAGCACCTGGCAAACTTGTAGGTTTGGAAAAGTCTTCAAAGGGAACAATACATCGTTTCACCGCGCGGCAGCCTATTCGCAATATTCTGCCTGTTGCTGCGGGTCGGTATATTGGTACAGAGCAAATACATAGCGGCGTTAAAACAACGGTATATTCATCTCCTAATTCTTTAAGGAATGTGGACCGTATACATGAAGCTGCAGCGAACGCGATTGCATATTTTTCCGAGATATTCGGACCGTATCCTTATGAAGAGTTGAAGATTGTTGAAGCACCGGCTTTTGCGGGCATCACAATAAGAGGCTTTGCTGCACCCGGGATGCTGCTTTTCGGGGAACAATCGATTTTCAGTTTGGATATACGTAACCTGCAGGACGATAAGATTTTCATTGATCATGTGTCTCGCGTGGTTGCTCGTGAAATTGCCCGGCAGTGGTGGGGACATAGTTTAGCACCCGCGAATACAGATAAATATGAAGGGGGTGGTTTATTCCTTGAAACTGTGGCTCGTTATGCCGAGTTACTCTCGCTTGAGAAGCATCAGGGTAGGGATATTATGCTTGGCTGGCTAGGAGTTGAACATGATCGGTATCTTTCAGGACGGTCAGGACTTTCTTCTCCAGAAGTGCCTCTATACCGAGTTCAGGACCATCAAAATTACCTTTCCCATTATAAGGGTGTTATGGCGTTGCATGCACTGAAGGAAGCCCTCGGAGAAGGTGCGGTAAACGGTGCTCTACGAGAAATTTTGGATAAACATAGCTATCCAAGAAGGTCGCCTGTTTCCGTTGATTTGATCGCTGTGCTCAAAAAATATGCCCCCATCCAAACGCATAGTTTGATCGATGAATGGTTTAAATCTGTCGCGATCAATGAAATTAGTATCAAAGCAGCACAAGCGACAGAGTTAGAAAATGGTAAATATGAGCTTGATTTAACCGTTGCGGCTATAAAAACCATTGTTGATGAAGTTGGCAACTCAGATGCTGGGCAATTTGCACAAGACATCAATATTGTTGTCTATAATGCTAACGGTGAAATGATATATGAAGCAGAGCATAACATCTTGCAGTTAGGATCTCAGTTGACAGTGAAGCTCGACGAGAAGCCAGTTGAAGTTATTCTCGATCCATACTTAACCATTATTGATCTGAATAGAGATAATAACCGCATAAGCATGGAGTAGATGAATGGTCTCAGCCTTTCCAATGATGGAAAGTATGGTGTTTATTGCCATCCCACGTGAGATATATCCTCGCTGGCTGAAACTTGAGCTGTATGTTTCAAAAAGGGTGTTTTCCATTCAATCAGGTTAATATCATCCAGAAAGGTATCAGCAGCGCTGGCGGATAGGTTTTCCACCTCTATTAAAATTCGAATACTGCGGGTACCAACACGTGGACTGTCAAAATTAATGGTATGTTGTTGCCAATGATTACTCATCCTTGTCTTACCAAGCAGGATACGTGGATTATCATTGAGAGCTGTGAAAAGTTTATCTCGAGTTTTACGGCGCTGCATATATATTCGTACTTCAACTGACTTTGTAGCCTTGCCTGCGAAAGATAATGTCATTGGATTTCCTGGAGCAAAAACTCTGGTAAATTTACGCATGCCAGTGGTTATTTTCTCACTGCCATTTTGAGAAATTTTCAAAGCATTTTTCCCAGAAAGGCTTTCTTCAGACGAAATGGAGATTTGTGGATGCAAATCAAGCCAGCTTCGATCTGGGGCATTAAATGTCGCATAAGCTTCGAAATCGCCGCGCGCGAGGATATCTTCACCTAATCTTAGTTTGCGGCCTTCTTTACCTGAAATGTCAGGAAGGGATGACCATTCGAGAGTTTGAAGGGACTGAACAGTGCTGTCTGTATCTATTACCCGCGCACTGAGTGCATCTGGTTGTATATTTTCAGCGGTGATATAGCCGTGCCCACCAGTTTGCTTGAGGTAGGTATGCCTTTTTGCCGATAATGTGCTGATACGTTTCATTATGCTGTGGCGCATAGCACCTGTTGCTGGCGTTGGTTTGTAACCTTTCACGTAAATTGGTACGACTTCTGCTCGGTGGAACTTGCCGTTATCCATCCATACGTACAGAAGCGCGGTTTCTTGTGCGGCATAAAAATACTGATCAAATACAAAGTTACCAAGAGACCATGCGATCAAACTACCTTCATAGAGTTCAAGCCCTTGATACACATGGGGATGATGAGCAATGGCAAGTGCTGCTCCGGCGTCAACGGCTTGTTTGAGCCGTGTTTCTGTATCAAGTGAGGGTTCCTCCCCATATTCCAAGCTACCGTGATATTGCACGATGGGAATGGTGTTTTTTGCTTTGTCTCGTTTTACTGCAGTCAGGATGTTTTCTGAGGTGCCGAGAGCGGGCCCACCTTTGTTTTGACCAGCAGCCTGTGAAATTTTACCTGTTCCAGCCCAGCCGACATAACCTTCAAAAGCATATTGAGTGCCAGCGAGTGCTGTACTGTATGATGTTAGTGCTTCCTGTTCATTAAAGCCCGCACCCGAGTGGGGAACTTTATGTTTTTCGAGAGCTTTGAAGGTTTCTTCAAGGCCATAATCCAGATAGTCATAGGTATGGTTGTTGCCAAGCGTTACATAATCTATCCCTGCCCAGTTCAGGGCTTCCAGAGCGGCTGGGCGGGTAAAAAAGGTGACAGATTTTGGTGCTTTCTCATTTGGTTCTTCTTCGAATATCTGTGTTTCCAGGTTCGTGGAAGCAAAATCGGCCAGCTCCAGATAGGGCTTCATATGCGCCAGAATTGCCTTCATGTCCGCAACTTCACGGCCCCGGTGGATTAGTTGCGGTTCGCCTGCGTGGGGTTTGTAGAAACGACGCCCCATCATTGTGTCACCTGCAAACACCATTAATGTACGCCCAGAGGCTTTTGCCACCATAGAGATGGTAGGGATTTTGAAATTGGCTAGTTCCAGCTCATAATAACTGAAGGTTTGGAGCATGCTGTAGTGACCATCCGCCGAAATCTCAAGCTGTTGAATAGAGCTGTCTGATGTGTCGATGCTGAAGCTGCCATCAGCTTTGGTTTGTGTGGTCGAACCGCCAGTTGCGATTTGGGCTATGAGCGGCCGGCCGTTTTCATCAACGATCGTTCCTTTAATGGTTTCTGCCTGAACTAAGGTTGAAATGGTTATGATCGCAAGTACGCTTGCAAATAGCTTCATAAAAGGCCTCCCTGAATTCTTCTCAGTATGCCTTGGCAAGGGTTCTTGCTTCAATTGCTTAAACTTAGTAATCCTATAACTTGAATTCATGAGATTGGGGTTGTGGAGAAGATTATGCGGTTACGGCATATAGAAGTATTTCATGCGGTCTATTCATGTAATTCAATCAGTAACGCCGCTAGGCTTTTGAATGTATCTCAGCCTTCTGTAAGTAAAGTTCTGAGACATGCGGAAGATCAGCTTGGATATCAGCTCTTTGAACGGGTGAAGGGTAAGCTTATTCCTACTAGTGAAGGACGGCAGCTCTATCAGGAAGTTTCTAAGCTATATCTGAATCTCGATTCTATTCGGCGTTTATCTGAAAATCTGGGGCGAATGGATAACGGGTTAATCCGGCTGGCGGTTACACCTGCCTTGGCGCTTGATATAGTACCGCGGGCAGTGGCTTCTTTTATTGAAGTTCATCCCAATATTCGCTTTGATATAGAAACCCTACACCACGGCGAAATTATCAGTTCTCTTCTGGAGAAAAAAATCGATATTGGTATTGCCTTTGACCCTTCTTCTCACCCAGATATTGCGGAGCAATTTCTTCATAAATGTGAGTTCGTATGCCTCGCGCCAGAAGGAGAGAGGCTCCCCGACAAGTCAAGAATCTCGCTGCAAGACCTTGCGGGGAAAAACTTTATCAGCCTGAATGGTAAAGGGCCTTTGGGGCGCCTTCTGATGTCCCAGCTTGAAGGCAGCAATATTCAGCTTAACAATGTTGCAAATGTAGAGACATATCATATTGCCAAGACCCTCGCGAATTTAGGTGTAGGGTGTGCTATTGTTGATGAGATTACCGCCCGCTCCAATGAAGGTGAGACCGTGCAGGTGCGGAAAATGGCGCCGGCGCTTAAATTTAACATTGCGGCACTTACGCTTCAGAATGAGCTGGCTCCCATGGTTTGTCAGCAATTCCTTGGGCACTTTAGTGATAGCCTGGAAAGGTATTTGAGCGAGAACGGCTTAAATGTATAGCTTCAGGTTATGGGTTTGTGACGTATGAGAATTGGTTGAAAGTTTGAAGGCCGTGTAAGTTTGTAAAAAATTTGAATGACGTAAAGGGAGGGAACCCGTCATGAAAATGAAAGCTTTACACAAGATAGCTTTGCTTTCGAGTGCCTGTATGATGGCACATGCTGCGAATGCACAATCAGATGATGCTGATAAAGAACTGGAAGTTGAAGAAATCCAAATTGTCGGAACACAGATTAAGGGCGCATCTATTGCTGATGCACTTCCTGTTTCTGTTCTGTCGGCGAGTGATATTGCACTTACAGGCGCAGCATCTGGCGATGAGTTGTTTCGCTCCATTCCACAAGTAGGTTTTATTGCTTTTAATGAAACAGCCGTTGGCCCCGGTATTAACAGTGCACGCGGTGATGTTAACTCTATCAACCTGCGTGCGCTTGGTACCGGTAATACGCTTACCCTCCTAAATGGTCGCCGTATGGTGCTACATCCAGGTTTCCAAACTGAAAATCTGGTGCCTGTTGTTTCAGCAAATACAAATACTATCCCTACTTTTGGGGTTAGCCGCGTTGAAGTGCTCCGTGATGGTGCCGCAGCGATTTATGGTGCTGATGCTGTAGCCGGTGTGGTTAATACAGTTCTTAGAAATGATTTTGAAGGTCTCGAAGTGCATGGCAGGTACGGTTTCGCCGATAATACTGGCCGAGAAGAACTGACAATCAGCGCGAATGCTGGTTTTGATCTGAATGAAGGGGCCACTAATATCGCGCTATTTGGCTCCTATTATCACCGGGATGCAGTAGCTGCGACAGAGCGTGATTTTTCTGCTTCATCTGATCGTCGACCTCTTGTTGAGGGAACAGCATTTGAAGGCGATAGCCAGTTTAGAAATACCTCTATTAACTCACCGTTTGGTCGTTTCCGCGCCGATATAAGAATTGATGAATTAGGCGATGATGATTTCCATGTGCAGCCAGCATCTGGTGATTTCGCCTCAAGCTGTCTTCTGGACCGTGGTGATGGTGTTTGTTTTGATAATGGTACGAGCTTGGAAGACCCGCTTCGTTATGATTTTGATGTGCGCCGTACGCTGAACAGTGAGCGAGACAGGTATAATTTCTTTGGTACAATCACACATGAGTTTGAATCTGGCACCGAATTCTACGGAGAGGTGGGATACTACCGCGGTGTTGCCAAGGCTGATGGATCTCAGGGGCTTGTACTTTCGCCGCAGCGTTTTCTTATTCCAGCAACAGCATTTTATAATCCTTTCGGCGCTACAACACTGCCTGATGGTTCGCCAAACCCGAACCGTATTGCGGGGCTTACAAATGTACCTGATGAAGGTGTGGATATTCAGGTGCGTAACTTGCGCCCCGTGGATGCAGGCCTGCGTGTGACAACGGTAACTGATAATAGCTTCCGTATTCTTGGCGGCCTTAGAGGAACATGGGGTGACTGGGATTGGGATACAGCCATTCTATATTCCGAAGCGACGACTGAAGATTTCACGGAAAATCGTATTTCTCTTACATTATTCCAACAGGCAATTGCTCGTACTGATGCGTCAGCATATAACCCATTCGCCGGTGGCAGTTTAACGGACCTTGGGGGTGTGGGAACCAATACGCCTAATAGTCAGGAAACTATTGATTCCTTCCGTATCAATGTAACGAGGGATAATAAATCCACGCTATTCCTGACAGACTTTAAAGTATCAAACGGCAATATCTTCTCGCTTCCTGCGGGGAATGTAGGCTTTGCTGCCGGCGTTGAAGCCCGCAGAGAGAGCTTTGAAGATGACCGAGATGATCGCCTTGACGGTACAACAACCTTCACAGATCTGGTTTCTGGTGAGTTTGTAACCACAAGTGATGTACTGGGTTCTAGTCCAACACCAGATACATCTGGTAGCCGCTGGGTATTATCTGGTTTTGCAGAACTGGCTGTGCCGGTTGTTAGCCCTGATATGAATATTCCGCTCGTACAGAGTTTTGATTTACAGATTGCTGGCCGATATGAAGATTTCGAAATCTCTGGTTCTACTGTGAAGCCGAAAGTAGCAGCTTCATGGGTTGTGGATGATAATCTCATGTTCCGGGGAGCATGGTCGGAAGGATTCCGGGCTCCTAATCTGGTGCAAATTTTTGATACCGGTATTCGCCGCGTTAACACACGCGATGATCTCGTGATTTGTCAGGCCCAAGTTGATGCTGGTGAACTTGCATCGCTGGATGACTGTGCAGGCAGCGGTGTTGAAAGTGTTCGTTCTGGTAGCGGTGAGCTGCAAAATGAAAATACGACCCAGTATAATGTTGGTGTTGTTCTAACACCGACATTTGTACCCGGATTAACCTTCACAGTAGATTATTGGCGTGTGGATCAAAGTGGTATTGTTGGTATTTTTGGAGACCAGAACCAGATTGCGCTTGATTTGCTCCTTCGTTCACAAGGCAGTTCAAATCCGAACGTGGTGCGTGCAGCACCTGATCAGGATTTGATTGATACCTTTGCTTCAAGCAGTCTGGATGCAGCAGGTGAAATCATTGAGGTTCGTGATCCATATACCAACCTGAGCGACCGTAAAGTTGAAGGTTTTGATTTCGGTGTTGAATACCGCCTTGATACAGATGATTTGGGACAATTCACGTTCAAATTTAATGCAGCGAAATTGGGAACTTTCGATCAGGAAGCCGGTGCTCTTGGGCAACAACTTCTCGATGCTATCGAAGCTGGTGCTTTGCCTTCGTCAGTGGAAGTAACTGGACTTGGCGATTTGATTGAGCAAAACGGTCGTCCTGAATGGCGTTTCTCCTCAAGCCTTCGCTGGAGATCAGGCCAATGGGGTGCGGGGCTCTTTGGGCGCTATGTTGGTGCGTTCAATGATACTAGTGCGGATATCACTGTTGATGGCGAGCGCGTATTCTTCCGTGTTGACGATTGGTTTACAATGAACGCTAACGTCGATTACCGCTTTGAAGACGGTGCGCTTAAAGGCACACGCCTCAGAGTTGGTGTAAACAACCTGTTTGATCAGGATCCCCCTCTGGCTGATGAAAACTTTGGTTTCTTCGGATCAATCCATTCCTCTGTAGGACGTTTCTTCTATATCGATCTGACGAAGAAGTTCTAAAGGCCAGATGTTCTTCAGGAGGGCGATTGATTGCCCTCCTGCTTTTTACAAACCGATTGGGAAATCACATGCGTATCCTAGTGCTTGGCGCTGGCATTGTGGGGGTGACCTCAGCATATGCGCTGGCCCGAAAAGGCTATCAAGTCACTGTCATTGAAAAGAATTGCTCTGTAGCCACGGAAACCAGTTATGCTAACGGTGCCCAGCTTTCCTATAGCTATACTGATCCGATGGCCACACCCAATATGCTTAGGAAGTTACCCTCAATCCTGTTGGGGCAGGATAAAGCTTTTCAGGTGAAGGATATATTTTCTGAACATATGATCCGTTGGGGCTTAGGGTTTATGCGAAATTGCACACAGCGGAAAATGCATGAAAATATGCAAAATCTGATTGCCCTTGCGCATGAATCTTCTTCCGCGATGACCGCTTTTTTTGATGAACGAAACCCACGTATCCACAACAGGCGTTTTGGTAAGTTGATGCTGGCTGAGACAGAAAAAAGCTACATCGCCGGTGAAGCGAGAGCTGAGAAAAAATTAAGGCTTGGTGTTGATTATCAATGTATGAACCTTGATGAATGTTTGCGTCTTGAACCATCTCTAAAGGACTGGCAATTCCCTATTGCTGGCGGATTTTTTTCTCAATCAGATGAAACTCTTGATACTTGTAGTTTTACAAAAGAACTAGCGCGTATCTGTTATGAAGAATTAGGTGTGCGTTTTCATATGAATACAGAAGTACGCAGACTTATTCTGGAAGAAAATAATGTCTTGGGCGTGGAAACTAATAAAGGCGAATATTTTGCAGATAAGTCTGTCGTGTGTTTGGGGCCATATGCTCATACTTTTTTAAAGCGTTATCGCCTCAATAGTGGGCTATATCCGATTAAGGGGTATAGTTTGACCATGCCTAAAACAGAGACTTCGCCAAATATCAGTATTACCGATCTAGAGCGAAAGTTTGTGATGGCTCCGCTTCGTGACGCTATTCGGGTTGCAGGGCTGAATGATTTTGTAGGCTTTGACCGAGATATTGATAAAACCCGCACCAGTTATCTCAGGAATATTGCTCGGGAAGCTTTGCCAACTGCGGCAAACTATGAAAAAGTTTTCCATAAATGGTCTGGCCTCAGGCCAACAATGCCAAATGGTTTACCGCGGCTTGGTCGAACAAAGCTGGATGGGCTTTATATGAATATTGGGCACGGTATGCTTGGTTGGACTTTAGCAATGGGGTGTGCTGAGCGCCTTATGAGATATATCGAACAAGACAGAAAAAACACAGTGCCGGTTTATGGAGGAATGCACCATGCAGTTTAAATCAGCGAAGATTTTGGCTTTAGGGTTGTTTGCCTTTTCGGCACTGGCGGCTAACGCACAAGAGAATAATCTGAATTGTAGCTCAAGCACAGCTATGCTTTCCGCAGATTTCCCAATTGCGCGTATGAATGATTGTGAAGTTCTGAATAAAACCAGTTTCAAAATCACGATCACACCTGAAGATGAACCACCTATCAATCCAAGCCCATGGTATGCGTTCAGGGTCTCTCCACATGATAAGACCATCCGAGTGCAGATAGCGTATGAGCACGCGAACCACCGGTATCATCCAAAAGTAAGCTATAACAGAAAACAGTGGGCTGTGCTGAAGCCTAAATTCGTTAAAAAACTGTCGGATAATCTAATTGAAATTACCTTACCAGCGGATAGCAAACCTATGTTTGTTTCTGCACAGGAGTTTATCAGTAATGCGGATTATGAACTTTGGCTGGACCGTTTAGCTTCCGAGCCCGGAATTGAGAAGAAACTCCTTGGTGTGTCATCTGATAGGCGTTCGATTTTCAAACTTGAAAGTTTGGGAGCTGCACAAAATAAGGATGCTGATACCCCTTATTTTGTGATGGTAGGCAGACAGCATCCACCTGAACTTACGGGAGCGCTGGCGATGGTTTCTTTTATGGATACTGTTTTTGGCGACAGTGCGTTAGCGAGAGAGTTTCGCAGTATTTTTAATGTAATTGCGGTACCTAATATGAACCCTGACGGTGTATCCAGTGGCAACTGGCGTCATAACAATCGGGGTAAAGACTTAAACCGTGACTGGGGCCCATTTGACCATGCTGAAACTCAGTTAATGCGAGATGAGTTAGCTCAATTTTCTGACACGGAAGCTGATAAAGGAAAATCGCTTTGGTTCTTCCTGGATTTTCACTCTACTCGTAAAAACACGCTTTATACCCAGTATGATGATGCAGAAAATTTTATGCCAGGCTTTACGGCGGCATGGATTGGAAATGTGAAAGAACAATTAGGGGATATATACCCGTTCACGCGCGACCCTAGACATAATTCATCGCTGCCGACATCCAAAAATTATGTTTACACAAAGTATGGTATTTCGGCGATTACCTATGAGGTTGGAGACGAGACAGATCGGTCTGAAATCAATAGATCGGCCATCGTTTTTGCGGAAGAAATGATGAAAGAACTTCTGAAGCAGCACCGCGATGGTGCAAAGGCCCCTTATGATGAATAAACAGCTCCTTTTATTGGTTGGTTTGTTATTTTTCACTGCATGTGGAGAGAAGCCGAATGAAAAAATCAGCGCAGATTACCTGATTAAAGATGGTTTGGTGTATGTGGGTGATATGTCACGAGCCAAGCTACAGGATGTCGCCATTAAGGGGGATAAAATCGTTTTTGTTGGTTTAAACGGAAACCAACATGTGACGGCCGGAGAGGTGATCAATGCATCTGGAATGATTGTTAGCCCGGGTTTTATTGATATTCATACCCATGCACTTGAAGAATTGCCCGATACAGGACCTGTGCTGCATGAGAACTTTCTGACACAAGGTGTAACGACCATCTTTAGCGGAAATGATGGTCGAGGCCCTTTTAATATAGAATCAGCATTTAGTGATCTGGTTGAACGTGGGGTTACAACTAATATAGCACTTTTTGTGGGGCACGGCACGGTTCGGCGTGCGGTAATGGGGGATGCTGATCGAGCTCCAACTGCCGACGAACTGGAAGCTATGAAAGCGCTTGTTGAAGAGGCAATGAAGGGCGGTGCACTTGGTATATCCACAGGGCTTTATTATGCACCTGGATCGTTTTCTGATACCGATGAAGTTATTGAATTAGCGAAGGTAGCTGCTCGGTATGGCGGTGTTTACGAAAGTCATATCAGGGATGAAAGCTCCTATAATATAGGCTTGCTCGGTGCTGTGAAAGAAACGCTGGAGATTGGGCGCAAAGCAAACATTCCAGTACATTTTGCGCATATTAAAGCACTTGGTGTGGATGTATGGGGCCAAAGTAAAGATATTGTGGCCCTTGTGGAAGAAGCGCAAAAGAATGGCCAGCGTGTTACAGCAGACCAATATCCGTGGAAAGCGTCAGGCACCCGTATCAGTAACGCACTTGTACCGCGGTGGGCAATGGCTGGCGGCAAGGAAAAGCTTTTTGCGCGTCTGAAGAATGCTGAAAATAATCTTGAGCAAATCAAAGATGATATTCATGAAAATTTGAGAAAGCGTGGTGGACCAGATGCAGTTTTAATTACAGGTAAGCAAGCTGATTATATTGGAAAAACGCTTCGTGATTATGCGGAAGCAAACAAACTTACTTTCGTAGATGCTGTTATTGATATTGTCCTCAAAGGTGACGCTGGAATCGCGTCCTTTAATATGCATGACGAAGATGTTGAACGATTGATGAGCCAATCGTGGGTGTTAACAGGGTCTGACGCGGGAGATGGGCACCCAAGGAAATCTGCGAGTTTTCCAGAGAAATACCAAACCTATGTAAAGGCCAAAAATACGCTGACTATGAGCGAATTTATTCACCGTAGTACAGGCCTTACAGCTGATACTTTCGGTATTAAAAATCGCGGTTATCTTAAATCCGGGTTTTATGCTGATATTGTTATTCTCCACCCTGACCGGTACAGAGGGCAAGCAAGCTACTCAAACCCTCATGTTTTATCGGAAGGGGTGGAGTACCTTTTCATAAACGGGCAAGAAGCTATTACTGAAGGGCAGTTTACAGAAAAGAGAGCGGGTAAACCTTTGCCCCTTCGATAGGGGCGAGAGTGCGCGCATTAAGGTGTGCTTACAGCCCTAGGCCTTTAAATATGATGATTGGAAGTAAACCACTCATAAGTATAGTTATAATTATTGAAGCTGTGTTTGGTTTGATCAGGAAGCTCTTCTCTGGTGATTTCGGATTATAAAAAACCGCAACTTTATCAGGTGAAATTTTGGTTATTCTGTTCATCTGCCATTTAATAATAAACTTCAGGTTATATGTAACTAGAACAGCCCACGGTGATAGGCGTTTACCTGAATAATTTTTTCCATCCACCGTGTAGGTATATTCAACTTTTGCAGCAAACTTTTGGTCGTCATCGGCGCGAGGTACTCCCCACCCTGATACTTCAGCTGTCTCTAAGGTGCCGATTGCCATTGGCCATGATTTAACCCGCCACTGATAAATGAGGCTCATAACCCCCATTAAAATAATATAGGCACTCGAAGCTATGAAAAGCGCTTGCTTATCTCCATCAAGGAGGTTCTCGAAGAAAGAATGTAACACTTCCACCATATAAAATTACCTCATGTAGCTTGCCGTGAATGCTTCTCTGTAAGTGGGCGGAAAAGGCTCTGAATTCCTGAGTTAGAAAGTTTCATTGATGTATGTTTGTTTTGTTGTACGTCACGCCTTGTTTGGAAATCTCAGATATTAACCATGGTAATGATATTCCAGAATAGCGCTGCAATTGAATAGATGGTTTATCATGGAAGTGAGCCCAATATTCGGTCTCATCCACGGCTTCGTGCTTATGAATGTATCGTTCTTCAATCCCGGTGATATCTGAGAGAGCAGAACGAAACCCTGTCTCTTGTCCGTGCGCGTGATTTGGGACATCCCAGATCAAATATTCATTATCTAGCCTGAAATGCCATTCGCCTACAGTATTCAAGGAACGGCGGGCAAACGCAGCAGCTTTAAAGAGCGTCACCACCCCTGTGCCAATGAATATTACGCCTAAAAAATCCCATACTGTAAATGCCGGGAGGCTATCAATTCTGGATAAATTTAAAGCATCCTCTGGCAGCAGGTATGTGCCCAATACAATCCAGAGACTGGCAAACAGCGGGGTGATAATCAAACGTTTCATATTTCTACGTTTGAGAGGCACTCGTACATCAAATACTGGCTGGTCTTTATTCATCGCATAATTTGTGGGTGATGTAAGACGCATGATGGCGTTTCACGGAGGCCCCTATCTTTTATCAACCGTTGATACATAAGTTGCAACAGTATGCCGCATATCTCTAGATAATCCATAATTTTTGATACATAAAATGCGATAATCTGATGGCTTTGAAACATGCTTTGGTGTGTGGCGTGTAGTGCCCTTAAGGGGCACATACCTTGTTGGGTTAGGTAGAAACCATAGAGTTATAGAGTGGTTGGTGAGTCTATTTTTTCAGTTTATCAGATAAAAAGTCGACAAATGCTCGGACTTTCGGAGCCAGATGTCGATTATTTGCAAAGACTGCACTGATAGGGGTTGAAGACGGCATCAGAGCAAAGGGTTCAAGCAGTGGGATTAGCTGTTTATCTTTAATCGAAGCTTGCACCATCCAGGAAGGGATCATGATGATCCCCTGTCCCGTGAGAGCAAGCTCTTTCAGGAATGTCAGGTTATTAGCGTTCAGGTTACCGGAAATTGGGATTTCCAATATTTGCTGGTTTTCTTTAAATTTCCAGTAATTCTTCCCGGGCGCTGTTCTAAAAGACAAACAGTTGTGTTCGGTAAGCTGGCTTGGATGGGTTGGGATCCCATGTCTAGCAAGATATTCAGGGCTAGCACAGATCACGGAAGAGCTTGTGGCAATTTTCCGGGCAATCAATCCGGAATCGTCAAGGTGCCCAAAGCGTATCGCAAGGTCAATGGCGTTATCAACAATGTCTATATTATCAGTGTTCATGGAAAACCGAATTTGGACATCGGGATACTTTTCGAAAAAATCCGGTAAAATGGGGGCAATAAAAGCGGCGGCAAAATCTGTTTCTACAGTGACATGTAAATGCCCTTTAGGGGTTGCGGCTAACTGGCTGACCGACTGTTTTGCTTCTTCAATATCTTTCACTATCCGCATTGCGTGTTGATAGTAAATCTGGCCTGCCTCAGTGAGGCTTTGCCTGCGTGTAGTGCGGTGAAAAAGCCGCGTTCCCAGCTCATCCTCTAAATGCGATATTTGTCTTGATACCGATGATGGCCTGACACCTAAAAGCCTTGCTGTCGCAGAGAAACTGCCTTCCTCAACCACTTTTACAAACAATTGCATGTTAGATACCTGATTCATTTGTGCATTAAACGCATCAATCCTTTGCTTTTCAAGTCATTTATACTCTGAGCGGCGAATATTATGTTTATCCCAAGCCGAAGGCCAACGTATTTCACGGATGAACAGCAGCTAAGGAAAAATAAAATGCCGCTTATAACTGTCAAAGTTTTCAAAGATGAACTCAGTCAATCTCAGTCAAAAGAATTAATCGAAAAAGTAACGGACTCTGTTTTGGAGGTGACCAGCGAAAAGCTGCGCGATGCCACTTGGGTGGTGATTGAAGAAGTAAAGGATGGCCAGTGGGGTGTTGGAGGTAATGCGCTTGGTCTTGATGATGTGAAAGCCATGATTGCTGATTGATTGCGTGCTGAGCAAAGGAAACAACCAATGAAAAACTTGAAAAAAACATATGAAGGCTGGGCGTTAGTTACCGGTGCATCATCAGGAATAGGTGAAGAGTTCGCCCGTGAACTCGCCAAACAAAAGTTTGATCTTATTCTCGTGGCAAGAAATCAGGCTGCTCTTGAGCGGTTATCAAAAGACCTTGTATCGGAATATCAGATCAACACCCGGGTTGTGGCGATGGATCTTGTTCAGGTTGGTGCTGCTCAGGCGCTTTATAACAGTGTTAATGATCTCAATGTGAGCCTGTTAATCGCCAGCGCTGGCATCGACGAGATGGGTCCGTTTTTAGAAAAAGATTATGCAGACCTTAGCAGGATGTTGAGGCTGAATGTCGATGTTCCAAGTGAGCTAGCTCACTTATTCGGTAAAAATATGGCGGCGAATAATACCCACGGAAACAAGCGGTCTGGTATCATTTTGGTGTCTAGTTTGTTTGCCTATCAGGGCATCCCTAATTTTGCCGCATATGCAGCGACAAAAGCTTATATCCTGACCTTGGGAGAGGCTCTTACCGCTGAAATGAAAAGCAGCGGTATTGATGTTCTGACACTGTCACCTGGGCTTACCTCCACACCATTTGCAGCTGGTTTAAAGTTGAATGCCGCGCTCTTGCCTATGATCCCACAACGCCCGGAAACTGTTGCACGTACTGGCTTACGTAATCTTGGACGTAAAATGAGCGTTGTGTCTGGATTGCTTAACAAATTTTATGCGTGGGAAAATCGCCTTATCCCGCGTTCGTGGCCTGTTCATCTCTTTGGTTTTCTGATCGGAAACGCGATGAAATCTTATGAGCGACGCCAGCCAAATTAAACACCAAAAGCAAGACAAATACCTGAGGATCAGATCATGAATACAGATAAATTCCCGTTACTTGAAAAAGATACAGCGCCAGAGGCTTCAGTAGAATGGCTTGAAAAAGCAGAAGAAAATTTTGGAATGATTCCAAATGTTGAAAAAGTTATGGCGCTCAGCCCGCAGTTGTTGGCTGGATACACATTCATGTGGGATGGCTTCAATACTGCCAGTTTAGATGCACAGGAGCGGCAGGTCGTATATCTGACTGCGAATTATGAGAACGAATGTAACTACTGTGTCCCGTGGCATAGTATTTTAGCAGAACAAAGTGGGCTATCGGAGAAAGATATTGAAGCTTTAAAAGGTGGAGGAAGCCTTTCCGATTCCAAACAAAATGCCCTGAGCCAATTTACACGGTTGTTGATTGCAAACCGGGGGAAGGTCTCGCAAATGCAGCTACAGGAATTTTTCGACGCGGGCTATAATTCGCAACAGGCTCTTGAAGTGATTTTAGCATTAGCAGTTAAACTTATTAGTAACTACACCAATTCAATTGCCGGTACACCGCTGGATCAAGAAGCTGCTCATAAGCGCTGGGTAAAACCAGTTATTCGTGAAGCTTAATGCTGGTTTAACGATATCAGCCTCCATAGGGGCCTAATCCGGTGCGATTATGCCCTTATGGGTATTGTTGGATGAAGCAATAGGTGCGATTGGATTCCGCAGAATTTCTCATGTTTTGTCGGCTTTTGACACATAAAGTTCGGTAATCCTATGAAACAGAAGTCACCGGGTATGCTGATTGCTGATTGCTGATTGATATGAGCTAAAAGATTGGTCGTAAGTGTTTCAGGATTACCTAGTGTGTTTCAATCCACAGCCCTATCCACACACACGCTGTAGCTCCCTTCACTTTTCCCCGTCAAACTCTATGGAACGCAAAAGCGCTTTGCTTCTTTGATATTTAACGCATGCTTCTATTATTCTTAATCTTGTGCTTCATCTTGAAATTCCAGGATATCCCCTGGTTGGCACTCTAAAACCTTGCAAATAGCATTCAGTGTTTCAAGGCGTACAGCTCTGGCTTTCCCCCGTTTTAGAATGGAAAGATTTTGCACAGTGACACCTATCCGGCTTGCCAGTTCTTTTGACTGCATCTTCCGTTTTGCTAGCATGATATCTAAATTAATAATTATGGTCATAGCTAAATCGTTAATGACTGTTCTTGTTGTAAATCAACAGCCTCATGAATTACCCGGGAAATGAGTACGATAACACCGCCAAGAAAAAGCGGGAAAAAATCGGATAGATAGATATCCAATTCTATATAATGACCTAGGTGAGAGCCGTTATCTTGCGTTAAAATAAGACTGATTAATACATCGAATATAATGTTGGTGATGATCAGGAACATCAAGGCAAAGCCGAGACTACGTAAACATTGTGCGGTTTGTTCAATGAAGATAGTCCCATCCTTTAAATACCCTAACCAGCGTCGTAAATTGATTAGTCCATAGAGCACCGGTGACAATGGAACTAGTGCAGCTGCAAATGCTTGTAAACCTATTTGTATGGAAATCGGTTGATTTGGCACACTGGCCCACACATTCAGGTTTTCAGGCAGGTAGTTGAAAGAAATCCAATACAATAATGTTAAAACCGGAAGGCCATACAATAATGCCGCTGCAACAATATTGAGACGACGACTCAGTTTTTGAATGCGAACTCTATTTTCCGTTACCACACGCTTGCCCTTACTTGTCCATACAATCAGTGATTTCATTATCAAAACATCGTAATTCGATCATTAATGATTGAATTACGATAATTAATGATTAATATACGAGCTATGTTATCAGAAGGAATATTAGAAGCCTAAGGAAAAATGCACGATAAGGAACTAGTGAGAAATCGCTAAGAAAATAACAAGGCCATCAATGAAAGGCCAAATAAGACAGTGATGAGGAATAGAGATGATTAACTTAAAAACTGCTATTCACCGAATGGTGACCGGAGGGCTTATATTAAGTTCAGTACCTGTTTATGCGCTTCCACCTACCAATGAAAATCAGGCATACGAAGTTCCTGCTATAAAACTGGAGCGTTTTATAGCAGACCATGTCACCAACGATTTTTCTGGAACGCTTCTGATTGCCCAAAACGGCAAAGTACTTCATGCACAAGGGTACGGCCTTGCGAACCGAGAACAAAGTGTCCCCAATAAGATGGACACAGTTTTTGCAACAAACTCGCTTACACAATATTTTACAGCAACCGCTGTTTTGAAACTGGTAGAGCAAAACAAGCTTTCGCTGGATGATACGCTTTCTAATTTCTTTGATAATGTTCCCAAAGCCAAACAGGATATCACTGTTCATAACTTGCTGACACATACATCGGGTTTACTTGGTGAAGAGGGCTTGGATGTTCTGGAAGCGGTGGGTGAAAACGAATTTTTGGAGGATGTTTTTGCCAGAGAAAACAGTTTTAATCCGGCCTTTTTTTTACCAACTTTTACCTTTCAGCCCGGGGATAGGCAGATCGGATTTGACGAGGGCTATAATCTGTTGGCGCTTATTATTGAGCGGCGCTCTGGTCAGCCTTTTGAAGCCTTTCTAAACGATCAGCTTTTCAAGCCGGCAGGCATAAAAAATACCGGTTATCAGATACCTGATTGGAAGCCTGAACAATTGGCTAACAGCTATGTTGGCGAGGATGGTGAAAATTGGGGTAATTTGTCTGACCGCCTTATGATTCAGGATAAATTGCCACTTTATTTACAAGGTAGTGTTGGGCTCTTGTCTTCGGTGGATGACCTTTATGCTTGGCATAAGGCGCTTTATGCCGGGAAGGTTCTGCGCAAGGACTTGCTCGATCTTTTACATACTCGTCATATTGGTGTCACATCAACTGATGAGTCCGATATCGATTATGGATACGGTATTGAGATATTGGAAACCTGGATAGGCACGCCGTGGATATCGAACCCGGGTGCAGGCAGCAGGAGCAATAATAATATCCCCGCTTTTGAAGCCCAATACCACTATTTCCCGGATGAAAATATAGTCCTCATTTATGGCAGCAATAGAGGAGTTAACCGTGAATTCACCGACAAGATTAACACGCTTGTTCGTGTACTTTTAGAACCTGATTATGAACCGGTTCTTACTAGTGCCGATAACCAGCAGTAAGGAGAATTGAGCAATGCAAATATTGTTGAAAACATTTTCTACACTACTAGTTTTTCTGGCTGTTGCCGCATGTGGTTCTAGTAATGAAACTTATTTTGCGGGCAATGAATATGTTAAACGCGGTGTTGTCACTTCGAAGACCAGTGAGGGTGCATTTAACATATCGTATTTGACATCCGGTAGCACTGGCCGCCGGGTAATTATCTTGCACGGAACCCCGGGTGCCGCAGATGACTATTACCGATTTATTCGTAGTAGCCCACACGATATCGAATATATTGTCGTTGATCGCCCAGGATATGGTGAAACAAAACCCCATAAACTTGTTGCGTCTCTTGAAACGCAAGCTGATGCGATTATACCTTTGTTAGTCGAGAAAAACGGTCAAAAGCCTATCATTGTTGGCCATTCGTCAGGTGGCCCGATCGCAGCGATGGTGGCTATTCGGCACGGAAATAAGATAGGCGGGCTGCTTTTGGCATCGTCTTCATTTGATCCGGAACTGGAACCTACCCCTCTGTTTGTTCAGAAATTAGGAAATGCACCAGTCATTTCATGGTTCGTGCCGAAAGAGCTTAAGATTATTAATAGAGAACTGCTGGCTTTGCCAAAACAGCTGGAAGCCATGGGGCCCCAGCTCAGCAACATCACAGTGCCGACCATTATTATGCATGGTACAGCTGATGTGTTGGTTCCATACGGGAATGTGGCTTACATGGAAAAACATATTACCAACGCTTCCCATAGAGAAACTGTCGCCATTAAAGGCCTTGGCCATGAGGTCCCATGGGAGCGTTTGGTTACCTTTAGCAAGGGCATTCGCAAACTGGTTGACCAACGTTATGATATTGCAACGCGCAATATCAGGATCGATAGGCGCCATTGGCCCCTCCAATCTCAAATCCAAGAAGAGTTTTGGGATCCGGAAAGTCGGGCGGAAAAATAGATATCTCATAAGATTATCAGAAACATAGTCTGGAACCGCACGGATTTCCGGTGTGGGTTCTTGAGCAGTAAAAACACAACACTTCACACTCTGGGGATAAAGAAATTATGAAACGCTTCTTTCTAGTTGCTATATTCGTTTTATGCGGTGCTAATGCATACGCATTTCAAGATCATTCAGGCCTGCGCATTCAGGTTGATCCGGGTGAAAAAGTCTTCGCCAACAAGATCACACAGGATAGAGCAATTTACGATATCCTGTTGCAGAATCTCTGGATTTCTAATGACAGTGATAAGACACTTAAGATTGATAAAGTAACAATCAGTGTTCTGAGAAAAGAGCGTGTTCTGATTGAAAGATACATTGAAACGTCAGCGATCCGGGCCTCTGCGAAGCAAATTGTTCGACTGGAGAAAGCTGGAGCACTTGATCTTTACGACTTTCAATTTCGTACCAGAGAACAGAAAACAGCTGGCATGTCACTCGCGACCTCTGAAAAACTGGTGCCGAGTGAAACTATTCTGATGATTCATCAATATCTAACTGTTCAAGGTAAGCCTGATACCGTCAAAATTACGGTTCATGCACTCACTGAGGATGGTTCGAAAGTTGCGGCGAGTCATCATCTCGATGTTGCAATCAAACCTCACAACTCAGATTTCATTTTCCCTCTAAAAGGTGATTGGTATATCGCAGTGGGGCCTGATGTACGCGGACACCATCGTTGGAATGTAGCGAGTGAATTCGCTTTGGATATTGTAAAACTAGGCGAAAACGGTGCTTCCTTCAGCGGGTCCACAGGCAAGAATACAAACTACTTTGCATATGGCGCCCCTGTTCGCGCGGTAGCAGATGGGGTAATCGTTGGAATGAAATCAGATGTGCGGGAAGATGAGTCTTTACTACGACAAACGGGTGAAAGCGTTGAAGCGCATGAAGAGCGCAGTTCAACTGCGCAGACAGAATTATTGCTTCAGGGCGCTGACGGCATCGCCGGGAATTATGTGATAATAAAACACAAAGGTGGGAGCTATTCGCAATATGCGCACCTTCGCCCTGGCTCACTTCGTGTGAAGATCGGTGAACGAGTTGTTCAAGGTGATATTATTGGTGAGGTCGGAAATAGCGGTAATTCAAGTGAACCCCACTTACATTTTCAGGTAACAGATGGCCCTGATGTTCTTTATGCGCGTGGCTTACCAGTTACGTTCAGACGGATTTCGAACCCATGGACGGACCTCAATGATGCTGTGCTTCTGACGGGTACGGTTGTTCATGCCAAATAATTGTGATTGTTGGTCTCTGCTGTAGGTGGCGTCAGTCTAACTCGAATTCGCCTCGCTTTGCCTAAATTACCAAGATTTTAAACAGTTATTTCCGCAAACTGACGCCATTCCACAAAGGCTTTTGATCTATAGACTTTGAAGGTTTGGCGTTTGTTTAGGCGACGTTCTCCGTTAAAGTAATGGTACGTTGAGGCGAATTTTTACAGGCTTTGCATTCGCCTGAATCTAAGCACTCTTCGTCCCTTACGTCACTTCAAATGAAATCCCAATCCTCTCTTGGGCAATCCATCACTTTGGTTCTATAGGGCATGACACGTATCTTTCGATAATCCGTCAGTTTTGACATATAAAACGCGACAATTCTATGAAGCAGAAGCTACCGTAGAGTGAATGGAAAATGTGGTTTCGATATTATCTGCTTTCAGTTTGCTCAGATCAAAATATGAAATAAGGAAATGCCATGTTTGCCATATACGGACCACTTCAATGGGGTTGGGTCAAGTATGTAGTGACTTGACCTGTATCAGCTCAGTTGGTCGCCGCTTTGCTACAAGGAAGGTCAGCCTTTCAGGACATTCAACCGCAGGCGCAGCAATGCGTTTCGGTGCGAAATAACGCCAAGATCATCGAAGCGAAAGCAAAGATAAATTCTACTCCTAAAAACACTAAAAAGCCTCGTTATAGGTTGGCTTTCGTGTTCGGGATTAGGATAAATCACTGCCTAATTCCGAAAAATAAGGCTCCCACTGGCAGCCGGCGCAATATTTCATACCCTAAGCCGCACCCTGCCAGCGTTAATAAAAGCACAAGGCTAAATTCAATGAATGGGTTAAGCCCATAAGGAGTAAGCATGTAGCCAGCGATTATTATGATCGTCTGATGCATAATATAATAAAAGAAGACTGCATTCGTGAGGTACGACAATGTCCTGCTGGATTGATTTAACCAACGCCGACTAATACCCAAAAGTGCAACTATGGATGACCATGCATAGACAGTGAGAAGAAACATAGTCAAAGGGCGTAATGGCATTTCAAAGAGAGATGGATAGATTTCTGGGTGACTTAGCATCAAGTAAAGTCTAACAGCACAAATACAGATAGCTGTAGCAAGTGCATAAGGCCATGATTTTACAATCCCTGCCCAGAAACCGGCATGCTTGGCAACAAAATAGCCCATTAAAAAGATAGTGAAGCGATGTGCATGGTTTGCCCAATCATCGATAAGGGCGTGAGTGACTGGAAAACGAGAACTCAATGTCAATTCGAAGAAAACAAACGGAAGAGGCATTAAAAAAATAAGTGAGATAGTGTTGTTGGATACCCAAGATATTATTTTACCAGCGCTCCCGTTCGAAACGGATCGCAATATGGGCAATAATGGTGTCACCATCAGGATATAAACCAATAGATACACGATATACCATAGATGGTTCCATGTTGGTGTGGTGATTGAAAATGCTTGCGAGAGATTCAAATATTCTGGCCAAAATGTCGTAAAACCGGATGAAACTTCATTTGCTTGGCGAAGTTCCAAATAGGCTTGAGGTGCAACAACCACGGTCATTCCCAACAGAATAGGCAACCCCAAATGCTTCAAACGTACCTTAGCAAATCTCAAATTGGAAACCGCCTTGTCTGATGCGAACCGAACGGCAATACCTGAAATAAAGAATAACAAGGCTAATCGCCACGGATTAACAATCTGCATCAACGGTTCGAGGTCTGAATTAGCATACTGACTTTTTACATGCCAATCCCAGCTCACATAAAGCATACCGATGTGATAAAATATAAGGAGACCAAAGGCGATCACACGAAGCCAATCTAAATCATATCTACGGTCGTTAATTTTGGATTGAGGCTCAAATTGCATTAGTTGACTTCTTTTTATGCGACGTACTGTAAACGAAAGCGATAGATTTATTTTCTCGAAAAATATGCTCTTTCATCGGGGTAATCCATAATGACCCTAAAATATTGTAAAAGTGACCCGCCAACTGCTCCATCGATTGGTTGATCCATAAAGGGGCCCATCCCTTCAATAAAATTCTTATCAGGGCGGCGGGCAAACCAGACTGGCCCAACCTCGAAGCCTGCTATCTCAATTTTTGGAACTTCAATTAGAGGAAGTGGCTTGCCCAGTATGAGGTCACCTTCTTCGATATATCGCCAATCAGGATGCTTGTTATGCCATTCGTCGAAAATAGACGCTATCATGTATGACGCACCCACAAGTGACCCTTTCGCCCCTAACATTACTTGTGTGGACGAGCTTACTTTTATCGTAGCACCAGTATCGAACAGCATAGAATGCACAGTTCCATCCACAGTAATCTCTATCCGTGGGAATGCTGTTACATAATTGCCAAAGGCGTTTTTTAAGATGGGTGCAGGTATAGATTTAAGGTCTGCGATGTTAGTTCTATCGATTGAGGAATGAAACGCCATCGTGTGTTTTATATAGTTCCATTCAATGATTTTTTCAGCATGCCATTTACCGCCGAGAAACCCATCGTGATTATCTCCTAAAAATGTCAACCGAGCTTTAGGAACTAAGATTAGATGGTTGCGAAGATTATTATTCAGCCCTGCATTGGGAATACGCCGATTTTTATGCCATTCCGGCATTGGAGTTATTTTGAAAGTCCTTGTTCCTCTGAACTCTTTCTCTAATGGCCAATCATATTTGTGGGCAAGGACAACATCGACCATATTCCATCCCCCACCAGTATCAGTATAGAAACGCAGAACTCGCCCGTTGGGGAGCATGGGAGTAACAGTCACCCTATTGTCCACGAATTCAGCAGGTATTTGGTCAGCCTGGGCCGCGAAATGATCCCCTATACAATATACTGTTATTATTAGTAGTGAGAGAAACCTTTTTCCAATTAGCATATATGTTCTCATGTTGGCGCTTATTAAAGTATTGCTAGTTCCCATTACTGTTGTGCTTGGTGATGAGGCTAGCTGTTTAGGGTTAGATACAACTGCTATTGTGGACTGCAATGTCGTAGTGTCGATTGCCAGTGTGGCTGAGGTATAAGTACCCAGTTTGTGTTGAATAACGGCTTATGAAGGCTGATTGGCGGAAAGATGTTCTCGCACTTCAGGAGCGTTTTATATATTCATTGCGTATTGCAAATAGGATAATTGCTTATTGTTCAAAGATGGAAGCTCGATGGTTACCGAAGGAGAAAACTTCATAATTCAAAGGAAAGTAACAGTTTATATTCTAGGTTTTTTATTTGCTTTTATGATTGTTGATGTCTTGTCTATTGCGACGGAAAAAACTCGACAAAACCTTACCCCGGATTTTCTACATATCTTTGTCATGGAGGGGACAGCGATTATAGCGTTAGCACTATCTCTACCAATCATCTCTTATATCAATCAACGGTTTCCCTTAGATATAGTCAGGATTAAAACTGCTTTATGGATTCATACAACGTCGAGCATAGTTGTAGCTGCATTTGTTATAATTCTGATGATAGCATTCAGAAGCCTCTATTTTGGTGATGCTTATAGTTTTGGCTCTAACTGGTTTCAGGAGGTGGTCTATGAATATAGAAAAATCCTCTTATTCTATGTTGGTTCCGTTGTTTTTTATACGTTGGGTTTACAACTTTATAATGCACAGCAAGAGCTAATTGCTGCTACTCAAGAAGCCAAAGAAACCCAGCGCATAACATTGAAAACCAACGGCCGCACAGTCTTTGTGTATGGTAGGGATATTCTATGGATGAAATCTGGCATGAACTATCTAGACATAAAAACAAGCTCCAACCAATATCTAGTAAGAGGCACTCTCAAAGATATGGAGACCTGTTTAGATGAAACTGGTGGGAATTTTGCTCGTGTTCATAGGTCTTACATTGTAAATTTAGATGAGATTCAAGATATACAATCAGATGGTGAAGGTGGTTTAAACCTAACAATGACTGACAATCAGGGTATTCCATGCAGTAGGAAATATCGTTCTATCCTTAAGGCGTGATTCACCTTGATTCACTTTCAATATTTAGATGCTCATACTTCTATTTGTTTGCGTTTAAGTACTATGTCGCACCAACATTTCATGAAATGAGAAGGCTCGTTAAACACGTATGAGCTATTGAGTGTTGGAAGTCAAAGTATGGGGGAATGGATGTGTCGATGCCAAGAAGCTGAAGTCGCTGGAGGCGGAGAACATCCGGCTGAAGAAATGGTGAAAATTCTACTCAAGCTATGTCACCAGCTTCAGTCTGCAAGAAGAGCTTCAATGGCATCTTTCCGCTTTAAGCGAGTTCCCAATCCTCTTCGGATACGTTGGAGAGGTCTTCTTGAGTATCTAATATAAAAAGAGAGATTAGCTAAATAAAAGGCCCAAACGTTCGGAAACGCTGGGCCTTTTATCGAAACTTATGTGTCATCCGACGTCTGTGTTGGGTGACACAATAGGCGCGATAGGATTTCCTAGTTTTCCTGATGTTTTACTTAGCTTTGACACATAAAATACGATAATCCGAATTTAGATAATGTGGATGCAGACGCTCCTATAGTCTGTGTGTGAACGGCACGACCGGTTAGTCGTGCCGTATGGATCGTTTTTACATTTGAGTTTTCAGCGTTGATGCTGTCTCAGATGGTTTCGAACTCTTGGCTTTGCCGAGTAAGCTATAGAGAACCGGCAGCACAAGTAGCGTTAGAATGGTAGAGGATAATATACCTCCGATTACAACGGTTGCGAGAGGACGCTGAACTTCACTGCCAATGCCAACGTTAAGTGCCATGGGAACAAATCCCAGACTTGCGACCAGCGCAGTCATTAAAACAGGCCGTAATCTGGCCAGAGCTCCTTCGACAATAGCTTCACCTAATTCTTTGCCCTCTTCTACGAGAGAACGAATGAAGCTGATCATGACAACACCGTTCAGAACAGCTACTCCGGACAGTGCAATAAAGCCTACGGCAGCTGAGATTGAGAAAGGTAGGCCTCTAAGCCAAAGCGCAGCCACACCGCCCGTAAGGGCTAGAGGGATACCTGTGGAGATAACCAGAACATCCCTTCCGGAACCAAACAAGGTGAAGAGCAGTCCCAAAATAAGAAGCAGTGCTGCAGGAACAACGAGCTGCAACCGTTCTGCGGCTGAGATTAGCTGTTCAAACGTGCCGCCATAGGTCACCCAGTATCCTGTTGGAATTTCAGCATTTTGGGCAACTTTTTCCCTGACTTCGTTTACAAATGATCCAAGATCACGACCTCTCACATTCGAAGAAATAACGATCCTGCGTTTACCATTTTCGCGACTGATCTGGTTAGGGCCGATAGCAGTTTCAATTGATGCCACTTCCGAGAGAGGAACCGTTGATAGAAAATTCTCCTCACTGTTACGGGTTTCTTCGGGGAGAGGGATAGGCAGCCGGCCAATCATCTCAATATTTTGTCGTAAGCTTTCAGGTAAGCGAACTACAATATCAAACCTGCGGTCTCCTTCGAATATTTGCCCGGCAATGCTGCCACCGATAGCTGTGGAAACCACCTCCTGCACATCAGCAACAGATATGCCGTACCGCATCAGAGCCGCCCGGTTGGGTATTATAGAGAGTGTTGGTAAGCCAGTAATTTGTTCGATCTGGATATCTGCTGCGCCAGGTATTGCGTCCATGATTTTTTCAACCCTGTTAGCAGCTTCGAGAAGAACTTCTGGGTTATCACCAAATATCTTCACTGCTAAATCTGCGCGCACACCAGATAGGAGTTCGTTAAATCTCATTTCAATTGGTTGGGTAAATTCATATTTATTACCCGGGAAATCGATAACTGCTGCTTTAAATTCCTCCACTAAATTCGCCTTGGGTTTGGAAGGGTCTGGCCACTGTTGGCGTTCCTTGAGAAAAATAAACGTATCGGCAACGTTGGGCGGCATTGGATCCGTAGCTATATCAGCTGTGCCGATTTTACTGACGATTTTTTCGACCTCAGGGAAACCACCAAGCCGCTTTTCCAGCCCTAACTGCATATTAATTGCCTGGCTGAGACTGGTGCCGGGAATACGCAGTGCATGCATGGCAACATCGCCTTCATCAAGATTTGGAATAAATTCTGATCCCATCTTGGAAGCCAGATATCCAGTTCCGACCAATAAGGCTAAAGCGGCTGCAACTACGAGCAGCTTTGCTTTTAGCAGTATAGCTAAGACAGGCTTGTACAGCGCCTTGATGCCTCGAACCGCAATACTTTCCTTTTCCTGCACCTTTCCCGTTACGAAGGTGGCAACGGCGGCGGGTACGAAGCTAATGGAAAGTATAAGGGCACTTAGGATTGCAATAACCACGGTGAAAGCCATCGGGTGGAACATTTTCCCTTCCACACCTGTAAGGGCAAAGATGGGGATATATACAACAGCGATGATTAACACGCCAAACAGGCTGGGCTTTATCACTTCACTCGTGGCATGACGGGCAACGCGAAAGCGTTCTTCCTTGGTCAACAAGCGACCATATTCATGTTGTGTAAGAGCAAATCGTCTCAAGCAGTTTTCCACAATAATTACGGCTCCATCCACAATAAGGCCGAAATCAAGTGCGCCTAAACTCATCAGGTTCCCTGTTACTTTGTTTTCAACCATACCTGTGATGGTCATCAACATAGATAGAGGGATAACCATCGCTGTGATGATTGCAGCCCGAACATTTCCGAGCATTACCAGCAAAACAACAATCACCAGCACAGCCCCTTCAATGAGGTTTTTAGAGACTGTTTCAATGGTTTTATCAACGAGCGAGGTGCGGCTGTAAGCCGTGTTTAGGATAACACCATCTGGCAGCGTTTTGTTAATTTCAGCGAGTTTCTGATCAACAGCTTCCGATACAATTCGGCTGTTTTCTCCGATCAGCATAAAGACAGTTCCGAGAACAACTTCACGGCCGCTTTGTGTTGCTGCACCATTTCGAAGTTCTTCACCCTGCAGCACATCTGCAACATCCCTTAGCCTGATAGGTACACCGCTTCGCTGTGTGACAACTGCATCCTGAAGTTCAGCGATAACGTCTGTCTGGCCGGGAACACGAACAAGATATTGCTCTCCCGAACGTTCAATGTAGCCAGCACCAACATTGGTGTTATTGCGCTCGAGGGTTTCAATAACATCTTCAATGCCGAGATTATAAGCAGCCAGTTTTTCGGGCCACGGCGTGACATGAAATTGCTTTTTAAAGCCGCCGATAGTGTTAACTTCTGTCACCCCGGGAACGTTAATCAACTGGGGTTTCACCACCCAGTCATGAATTGTCCGTAGATCTGTTGCTGTCCAAGGGACACCTTCTTCATTTAAGGCGCCCGGTATTGCATCCAGAGTATACATGTAAATCTCACCGAGGCCTGTTGCAATTGGCCCTGGTTCTGGCTCAATACCTTCCGGCAAAGTGCTTTGTACGGACTGAAGACGCTCAGTTATAAGCTGCCGCGCAAAATATACGTCTGTATCATCTTCGAAAACGGCGGTTACCTGAGATAAGCCGTAGCGGGAAATCGAACGCGTATAACTCAGTTTGGGCAGCCCGGCTAAAGCTGTCTCAATTGGAAAGGTTATACGCTGCTCGGTTTCGATAGGAGAATAACCGGGTGCTGACGTGTTGATCTGCACCTGTACGTTTGTGATATCCGGCACTGCATCAATAAGTAACCGATTGAAATTATAAGCACCCAAGGCGCCTACTGCGAATACGACTGCAAGAACCATCCAGCGGCGCGCAATCGCGATATGAATTATCTTATCTAACATAATAAATCCCTGAGACTGCCTTAGTGATCATGTGATGCGCCGGATTTTTCGATATCCGCTTTGATGATAAAACTATTGCCGATTGCGTAAGCCTGACCTGGCTTTATTCCGCCTAGTACCTCTGTCCATTCAGCATTTTGACGGCCGATTTCCAGCATGCGTACTTCATAGGTTTCACCCACTTTGGCAAACACGACGGTAAAGTCCCTGAAACGTTGGAGTGCTTCTGTTTTCACTGCAAGCGGAACTATTTCATTCGCGACAGTAACGGTACCCTTAATTTTCATTCCGGGAAGCCAGGTGCGATCAGGATTAGAAAACGGGGCGTGGATAGTTAGGGTTTGAGAATCAACATCAACGGCGGGCAGATATTCATCCAGTGTGATGTCTTTGAGAAGAGGCCCGCCAATCATTTCCATCCGCACTGGTTGGCCAGGTCGCACTATCGGTAAATCGCCAGGGTAAATATGAAAATCGGCCCAGAGATTGGTAAGATCACCAATAATGAAAAGTGGGCTATCCGTTACCACATCTCCTGTTCTTGTATGACTACGAACAATGATCCCATCCATTGGAGAGCGGATGTCATAAGGGCGAAGGCTTTGGCTATTTTCAATACGAGCCAGCAAGTCACCTTTTTTAACGGTTTCACCCTCGCTTTTATAAACATCCAGAACTGTGCCCGGATAGCGTGGTTTGAGCGTTGATTGAGCAGACGGCGCGAACTCTACAGCACCAAATACTTCAATCGTCTGTGCGATAGTTTGTGGGCCGGCATGGTCGATTTCAATACTAACTTCATTTGCCACTTTATCACTTATATCAGTGCGCCCTTCATATGAAGGGTAAGACCAGCCGTAAGTTTTCCCTTTATATCGGGCTTTAACGGTAACATCGAATGAATGAGGCTCTGTAACAATGTCAGGGCTCGTTAAGTATCCGTTCTCCGCTGTGAATGAAAAGACGTTCTTTTCACCGTCAAGCCTGCCTAATTCAATTGTCACCTCGATATCCTGAGCGGAGATAGCGATATCATTTTCGTAGGCAAACAGGCGAAACTGGGGCGGTGTGCCAGCTTCGAAAATTGTTAGCTCAAGAGCGAAGTTCCCGTCTGTAAGAAGCTTCCCGCCATTTGGGCCTTTAACATCTTGCTGGGCTTCAACACCTGCTTCCATACCATCAGTAGAATGCTGGGTGTTTTCAGCCTCGTTCCCGCATGCCGCGACAAGGAAGAGGAAGGGAATGAGTGTGGATTTGTTAAGTAGGTTATTTATAGTCATTTTATTTTCCCTCGTCTTTAGCAAGAGCGGAAGCAGGCACTTCAAAAGTGCTGTACCGTGCAGTTAGACGGTCAATTTCGATTTGTGCTGTATGGAAGGCAGAAAGCTGCTGGATAATCTGTGTTTCAAAATCAAATACCAGTGCTTGAGACGCAAAGATATCAAGGTAGGAAACAAGCCCCAGTGATAATTGTTCAAGGGCTGTGGATTTAGCCTCCTGTGCCTGTTTCAAACCCTTTTTCAGCCTTTGGATTTGAACGAATGAAGTTTCAAGAGAGCGCTGCTCATTAAAGAGAGCGTTCTCAATTTTGCGTTCAACCTCAATAAGCTGGTATCTGTTTTGGCTGATTTCAGCTTTTGCACGCTTAATATTACCTTTGTTGGTGTCATAGAGCGCAAACGGAATAGAAACATTGGCTACTGCCGCAACATCACCAGTGGTTTGTAGATAGCGAACGCCGAAACTTACAGTAGGATCCTGCTTTGCTTGCGCTTTTTCCAGGTCCAGAGCACCCTTCTTGGCTTGCTCCCGGTATACCCAAATCTGGATGTCCGGGCTTGTTTGAAGTATTTCCAGCTTTGCCGGTAATAAAGCATCTGGCAGTTGATGGAGCTGTTTGGCATCTATCTCAAAGTCGGTATCGCTACTTTGCCATAAACGTGCGAGTGCAAATTTAAGATTGGACAATTTTTGTTCAGCAGCGTTCTTTTGGGTCTGGATTTGAAGGAGGCGCAGCTCTGCATTTTGAAGAGCAAGCTGAGAATCTCGGCCTTGTTCAACGCGGTCTGATATTGCTGATTTAAGTTCTTGAAAGAGGTTGATTTGCTCTTGAATGGCCTTTAGCTGTGCCAGAGCTAATAAAACATCCAGATAGGCTGTTTCAGTAGCTTTAATGATATCCAGCTTGTTGATATCAAACTCAAGTTTAACAGCGTTTTGCTCCATTCTGGCGAGCGATGTTCTTAGCTGCCTCTTGCCCCCTCGTTCAAATTTCTGGGCATAGCTGAAGGTAATTTCACTTTGATTCAATCCTGTAAAAGGGCCTGTACCTGTGAAATCTTCTGTCGCTAAGCTAAGTGTTGGATTTGGCCGTACGTTTGCTTGCTCAATTGAGGCACCAAATGCTTCTATACGCGCCTGACTGGCAGCCAGCACCGGGGAAACAGCCAATGTGCGTTTAATGGCTTCCTCACGGTTTATGGTATCACTCGCATATGTGCTTTGCGCACACATGAGGGCGACAATGGTGGTTGAAGCCACCATGAATTTCAGTTTCATAGAAAAATCTTCTCTTAATAATATACGAGAGATGACCAGCGCGAAGGCGCTCGCCACGTTTTCAGTTGATTATTAAGAGTTAGCTCAATGGAGGCGGAACGGGTGGGCCGCTTGAGAAGGGTGCGATACTTTCGCTGAGGTGTAGTTCAAAGCGACGAGCGGGAATTTGCCTGAAAGGCAGTGTAATTTCAGACGCTTCCAAATACACACTCATTGCAGCATGAAAAATTGCATGGGCCTGATCGTTCGAATGTGCATCTTCATCATGATCATTCTCATAATCATGATGATGAACAGACGATGTTGAATGCGCAACAGTATGCTCAAGAGAAAGGTCTTTGTGATCAGGATCAAAGGCTGCAACATCCATTAGCCGCATGAAGAACAATGCTCCAAGCGCCATAACGGTGACCATAATTTTCATATGCTGTTGCAAAGTAACTTTCTCACTTGTTGATACGGCATACCATATTGTAAACCGCTGCCAACAACAAGGTTTGAAAAACTATGATTGTTGTAAGGCTTGAATTTATAGCGATTGGGTGTCTCACGTAACAGAGAAAGACCGAGTGGTTGGCGTTTATTTCGTGTAGTTAAATAACAAAAAGGCCCAAACGCTCGGAAACGCTGGGCCTTTTATCGAAACTTATGTGTCGCATTGTCGAACTTTATGCGTCATTTGTCGAAACTTATGTGTCATCCGACAAAATTGTGGGGTGACGCAATAGGATCGATAAGATTTCGCAGAATTCCTGATGTTTTATCAGCCTTTGACACATAAGTTTCGACAGCGCGACGCATAAAGTTCGATAATCTATCAATTTTGACACATAAAACGCGATAATCCTCGAAACGAGTTATTTTTAAAAAACATCTTCTGGTTCTGGTAGTTCTTTTGATGCAACCCGTTTCAACCCGTCTATAGCTACCTCAATCAATTTGCTGTCGTGATCTTCACTGTAGGCTGCGTAAGTTGGGTATGTAAAAATTGGAGTGTCCTCTAGAAGCTTTAATTCACCAGATTGTAAAAACGGTTCTGCTATGCGCAAAGGAAAGTATCCAGTCGCTTTGTTTTCGAGTAGAAAGGAAATCCCAAGCGTACCAACATTTAGGTTCATGACAGGTGTAGATAGCTCGGGAAAATTCATTGCATGGTCTGCTTGAAACTCCGGCCCCCAATCAAAATAGATGTAGCGGTTTTCCTCTATAGTAGCAGTTGAAAGTTCACTGGTAACAAGTACCAAATGTTCTTCAAAAATCTGTCGAATAACATACCCAGGCCTAGCTTCCGGACGATACAAAACTACAAGATCTAATACACCATCAACAAGCTGCTGCATTAATGCAGGTGATGATGCAACCATTTGGGCACGAATGGCTATTTCTGGCGCGTGTTGCCTCATCCATGGCAGCCATTTTAGCAGGAAACCGTCCCATAAGCTTGGTTGTCCCCCTATTGTAAGCATACTCTTTTGCTCATCTCGTAGCGCAAGAGAGATTTTAGCTTGATCCCACATGCGCACAATTGAAATGGCATGGCGGGCAAATTCTTTTCCGGCCTGTGTTGGGGTTGCTCCTGTTTTGTTTCGTTCGAATAATTCTTGTCCCAGCATAACTTCAAGAGTTTTGATGCGACCGCTTATCGTGGATTGAGCAGCATTTATTTTTTCTGCTGCACGCAGAAAAGAGCCTGTCTCAAGAACTGCCAGAAACGTACGTGCTTGAACGATATCCATTACTCTCTCCATTATCGGAAAACCCGATATAATCTATCACAAAACTTCGCTTTTCAAATAGTAAAAGGAGGCGCAGAACTATTGTTTGAGTACCCTTTAAAAGGAAAAGAACAGTGCCTCATTCTTCTGACTATGATGATGAGATCGGTCTAGATTTCGATGATAGCCCAAGCCGATTTTTTGAGGTTCGGTGGCCAGTGAGTGAGGTTGTTTTAAGTACAGCGCTTAATAGTGGTCGCTCGTTGGAAACGATTGCGGACACCTACGGTGTATCCGTATCTGAGGTTATCGACCTTTGCGAAATATATGATCTGGATATTGGGTAGTATGCTGGATCATGTCGATGAAATCACCCCTTTGAGATTACATCCTCAACAAAAGATGTCGATGTTACCCTATCTCAAGAAAGGGTTTTTATCAGTTGAGGAATGTCAGTTAGTTGTTCGAGCCGCAAGTGAAAACAATATGCAGCAGGGGCAGTTATCTGGCAGCGTAACAGTACCAACAATCCGGTCGGCCGAAGTTTGTTGGATAGACGAATGCAGTTTGTCTTGGTTGTCGGTTAAATTGGCAAGAGCTGCCGCGGATATTAATCGAGACTATTTTTCATTTGATTTAACAGGCTTTGATGAGGGATTTCAATTTCTTCGATACCATGCGAGGTCCGCCGATCAGATAGGTGATTTTTATGATTGGCATATTGATATTGGATCCAGCGGACACTCTATTACCCGCAAACTGAGTATGGTTATTCAACTGAGCTCTCCCGATGATTATTCGGGTGGTACCCTCGAGATAAATATTAATGGCAACCCTCATTCAGCTCCGCTTGATCAAGGTACTTTAATCGCTTTTCCCAGTTTTTCACTACACCGGGTATGTCCGGTGAAATCAGGTATTCGACAGTCTTTGGCTGTGTGGATGCATGGTCCAGTTTTTCGGTAGAGGTAACAATGAAAATATGCTTTCTGATGTATCCATGGGATAAGGTGGATCCGGTGTCAGATTCTACTCTCCGGCTTATCCATGAGGCACATCTGCGTGGACATACGGTGGCGATAACAACACCAACCAAGCTAACCATTCGGGACACGGTTGCCTATGCTTTTTGTCAGGTTCTTTCTAGGAAGATAGTAGCAAAAACACCTCATTCGCTTCATAAAAATGCGTCGTTCCAAACCAAAATGCTGCCTTTGGCTGGGTTTGATGTCATTTTCTTGCGAGCAAATCCTCCCGTTGATCCCGTTGCACTGAATTTTTTGGATTCGGTTAAAGACAGTGTCTTCATAATGAATGATGTAGATGGTGTGCGTATTGCTAATAATAAGGTTTATACCGCCGCACTGAATGACCCAGATAAACGCTTTGTTCCTACGACCCATGTGTCAAAAAATAGAGAGTATCTGGAACGCGTATTAGCTGATGCTCCCAGCGACAGAATGATCCTCAAGCCTCTCGACGGTTATGGTGGTAGTGGCGTGATTGTTATTGAACGTTCAGCAAGCGCAAATATTCGATCATTGCTGGATTTCTATCTTGGGGAAAAAGAAGATCGCTATGTGATTATGCAGGATTTTGTGGAAGGGGCTGAAGAAGGCGATATTCGAATTTTGATGCTTAATGGTGAACCTATTGGTGCCATGAAACGGGTACCTGCAGATGGAGAATTAAGAGCAAATATTAGCCGTGGGGGCCGAGAAGTAAAACATGCTCTAAGCAAGGCTGAAAAAGCTCTATGCAAACATATTGGACCTAAGTTGGTAAGAGATGGTCTCTATTTTGTTGGCCTTGATGTTATCGGCGGAAAGCTGATTGAGGTAAATGTTCTGAGCCCAGGCGGCATCACGCGTATCAACCGTTTAAACAGAGTGAAACTGCAAAGGCAAATCATTGATTTTGCGGAAACGGTTGTGCGGGCTAAGGAAATGCAGGCCGCTCGTAAAACTGCATATAGACAGGCGATTGAAGATGCAGTTGCCGAGGGTTGACGAATTGGCGGCGGCTCTCCGCAAAAATAGCGTAATTGAGGGTTATTACGAGAGTGGAGCGTTTAATCTGCAGTTTTATGATGACCAGCCCTTTCTTTGTTTGGCAGTGCATCATGGCAACAATATGCGAGAAGAGGTTTCATCTCATTGTGCTCTAAGCCCGGATGAGCGACTTTTCGAGGAAGATCCATATACAGGCGATCTAATTGCAGGCTTGCAAAATCGGCTCACTGTGCATGACAGTCGTTATGAGTATGATCTGAACAGAACGCCGGAACATGCTATCTATGAAGAGGCATGGGGCGAAAAGGTTTGGCATAAGCCGTTGTCTGATCAGATAAAGGCTAAAAGCCTAGCAAAGCATGAAGAATTCTATCAGGTGCTACATATACTCGTTGACCATCTCGTGCAAAAGTACGGAGGGTGTGTAGTTTATGATATACATTCCTATAATGGTAGCCGGAAAGGTGGCCCTCAGGCACCGACCTTCAATATAGGAACTCATTCCATAGATATGAGGCGGTATCGCAGAAATATAGACTTTCTGGAACGTAGTTTATGTGAAATCGATATCCCAAGCGAGAACGTTCGTATCGGCCGTGATGAAGTTTTCGAGGGGCGAGGATATGTAGCGGCATACTTGCGCAAACACTTTAAAAATGTGTTGTGTATCCCGTTAGAGATCAAAAAGGTTTTTTGTAAAGAGGAACAGGGCATTCCATTCCCTGTTGTTATAGATAGCTTAAAGGTTCAATTGGCTCAGGTTATTTCACGCCACGCAGCTTTTTTTGCACGTACACGCCTGAAACGTTCACAGGCTCGCGGACACCATATGTTGGGTGGAGGGCATGATGCGCTGGTGAGGAAGATTGATACGGCACTTTATAAGCTGGCACGTAAAGTAGAGACTTTATTATATGTGAACCCCATCAATCTGGCACAGGAACAGAAGCGGTTTATCGCTCGTAAAGGAAGCTACGAACCTGATTTTCATTATCGGCAACTGGCAATCGACCCATATCTATTCAGGGAGGCTCTGTATCGATTGCCAGTTGAAAATATAGCAGATCCAATGCTTCAACAGCTGTATAAAGACGCTATAGACGGATTGGCGACCAAGATTGATTTGCTTACTGTTATCGGGACGAGAGAGTTTTTATATAATTCCTTGAGATATTACGGTGAGCCCCATCTGAATGACTTAAAAAATGCACAGTTTTTATTGCACGCACCGCCAGTTGTAGATGCGGGGGGGGGCTTTGAAACCGATTTATTGGATACATCGGAAATAGTTCGTCAAATCCAAGCTGCCGTAGATCATTATAATATTGATGCTCCTGTCAAAGTATCAGGTTCTATTATCGCGGGCGCAATGGTGGATAATAGTAACTTCCGGGTGCTGGTGAAAAAAGGCGGTCGTTTATCAAGCACAAAGGTGAAAGCTTTGGTTCATCATGAAGTGGGGGTACATCTCTTATCTACGTCCAACGCACGGGAGCAGCCTCTCAAAGTGTTACGCCTTGGGTTCCCTGGTACTACCATGACACAGGAAGGAATGGCTGTTTATGCAGAACATTTGGGAGGTGCGCTTACGCTGGACCGGCTAAAAACACTTGGACATCGTGTTATGGCGGTTAAAAGTTTGCTCGACAATCACAGCTTTTCTCAAACCTATAGCATGCTTGTTGAAGAGTATCATGCGGTACCTTCCAGTGCGTTTATTACAACTGCACGTGTTTACAGAGGTGGTGGGTTTACCAAGGATTTCCTTTATTTACGCGGTTTGGCGCAGGCACGAAATTATCATCTTTCCGGCGGCGATTGGCTTCCTTTTTTTGCAGGGAAAATCCCCTTTTCTAAAGAGAGCGAGGTATCACTACTAATTGAACGTGGTATAGTTAGAAAGCCTACAAGTATTGCTAATTGTTTTGTCAGCCCACAAGAAGTGAATCCTGTACTGGATTACTTGGTGAGTGGCCTGGTGTTTAACAATGGACGTAGTGCTGCTGCCTGAGCAAATCCATTATATCGGAAAGCCCGATATTTGATGTTCAATTTATCCGCTTTATTTACTGGTCGGTTTGACCGAAAGTCCCTTATAGGTGTCGTAAAGGTGTCAAAATAGATGGCAACAATGCAAGCAAACAAAGATATTGATAAGCGCTTAAATAAAGAGCACATCAAGAATAAGCTTGAACGCTATGACTGGGATGAATTTCCGGTAAGGATAAAGTCTAAAAAACAGGCAAGGCGTCACAGGAAGAAATAAGGATAAAATAACAGTCTTATAAGGGCGAGCCGTCCCCTTTAGACGTACATGGGAATAGAGGGTGCAATTGCGAGCAAGCATTGCGATTTTCATTGTCTATCCAAACATGATTAAGAGGTTTTGTCTTGATGAAAAAAAAGCGGCACTCGAAGGTGCCGCATAAGTTGGTGTTGAGGGTTTTACGAGGATTTAATCATCACCAACGTCTACAACCAAGTGACCATCAACAATCAAGAAGACTATTTGTTCACCTTCTTCGACATATTCAAATTCATCCGTGCCCTTCAAAGATAAGTAACATTCTTTAGCGCACAGATTTTTTAATGAGTCACGAGCATGGATTGTTTTTTCCGTGGTCTTACCGTTTTCATCTTCGATAACCAGCACGTGATCCATTTCATCACGATTGATTACAGTGGTTCCGTTTTGAGCAAATGCGGCAGTAGCAATCAGCCCTAGGCTAATTAGAAAAATGTATTTGATTGCATTCATGCTGGTTCTCCTTAAGCAAGTGAGAACTAAATGCATTTGAATTATATATTTTTCAAACGAATTTAATGCATGGTTATTATTGATATATTAAATAGATATCTAAGTATAAAATTTATACGAGCTTTTCATTTGAAAATGAAAGATTTAGGGATTTTGCAACTGACTTTAAACCTGTCAGTAAGCGGTTCATAAGATCATGATCAAGGATATCAGGATATACCAAATATGCCGGGTATTCGAATGATGGCACTTCTTTCACAATTATTAAGTTACCAGATTCGATATATGGCTCTGCAATACGGCGAGGAAAAAAGCCGGTAGAAGGTCTTTCTAGCAAGTAATCTATTGCCATGGTTCCGAGATCAGCAGTCAAACGAGGAGCTTTCTGTTCAGGGAAATTCAGTGCATGATCTTCTTTGAAAGCTGGCCCCCAGTACGTCAGCATGTAATTGTCATCAAAAGGTTCATCATGGTTCTTTATGGAGCTGACTAAAATAATTTCTTCTGTGAAGATTGGTTTGGCGATAAAACCTGGTCGGAATTGAGGGCGATACATTACTGCGATATCCAACGCACCATCTACTAACTGTTGCACAAGTTGCAACGGGTCTGCCATATGCGCGCGTAGGGCTAGATTTGGATTGTTTTCACTCATCCACGCTAGCCAAGGAATGAGATAACCCTGCCATAGGCTAACTTGACCTCCTATTCGTAAACTAGCTATTTGTTCTTCTGCAACTCCAATGTCTAGTTTAGCCTGGTCCCATAGTCGAGCCATAGCCGTCGCGGTACGCATAAATTTTTGTCCGGCAGGCGTAAGTATTGCTCCACGTTTTCCGCGTTCAAATAGTTCTACGCGGAGTTCATCTTCTAAAGTACGCATGCGTACGCTGACGGTAGATTGTGTTACATTTACCACGTTGGCCGCGCCGATAAAGCTACCAGTCTGAGCGATTGCCAGAAAAGTACGTATTTGGGTAATATCCATGTCACGCACCTATTGAAAATTTCGATACATCTGCACTGATATATTTATTTTACAAAAAAATACATTATTATAGAAGCGCCTTAATTGGCAATTTTATGTGAGCTAAATTTTAAAAAAAGGCCCAGACGCTCTGAAGCGCTGGGCCATTTGTCGAAACTTATGTGTCAACCGACAAATCTGTTGGGTGACACAATAGTCGCGATAGGATTCCGCAGAATTCCTGATGTTTTATCAGCCTTTGACACATAAGTTTCGACAGTGCGACTCATATCTTTCGATAATCCATCAGTTTTGACACATAAAACGCGATAATCCTATGAAGCTGAAGTCGACGGGCACGTAAGCGTATCGTTACTGCTGATAAATTCACCTGCATGAACTGAGATGCTCAAAGGCCCTGTAGAGCGAATAGAAAATGCGGTTTCGATATTATCCGTTTTCAGCTTGCCCAAATCAAAACATGAAATGGGGAAGTGCCATGTTTGCCATGTGTTGCTTTCAATATTTTTAATCATCGGGCTAATATCAATCTCTGAGCTGCAACCTTCGCCGCATCCGACGGAGAGATATACAGAGCCTATTGGTTGTTGGTTGATACGAGCTAAAAGATTGATCGCGAGTGTCTCAGGATTACCCAGCATGTTTAAATTTACAGCTCTATCCACACGCACGCTGAAGCTTCCTTCACCTTTACCATTCCATGTGATTGTTCTGGCATCTTCCTGAGCCGCATAGTCTGTACCCTTCACGTTTACTGAACCACTGATAGAGCTAGCGAGCTGCGACGTGACAGGAGTGTTGGGATTTGAATTGTCTCCTAAAAACAAGGCGAAAGGCGCAACGGCGTCTCCTCTTGTAATGAGTTTGCCGTCAAAATTATCGCCTAATTCCACTACACCGGAGTCTTCCTGAAGGTGTGCTGTTCGCGTGGAGGATTCGTAAGTGAGTCCAAATCCGTATGGGAAAAGTGTATCGGGATGGTCTGCATCATTTAAAGGTTCGCCACTCCCTACATTTGGCCATGTGAAAGAAAGGGTGCCTGTAAAATTATATCGAGGCACCGCTTTTTCGTTGCCAATCAGTACATCGGCTATACCGCCAGCTTCGGTACCGGGCAGCCAGGCAACAACAAATGCATCTGAGGCGTTAATATGGCTGTTTACCCATAGCGGGCGGCCGGTTAGAAACACTGAAACTGTTGGTATGCCATTAGCTTTTAGTGTTTTCAGGAGCTTCAGGTTTTCACCATCTTTAAATTCGAACACTAAATCGCTTCGGTCACCACGGTATTCTGCATAAGGTTGTTCTCCGAATATGACGATGGCTGCATCTGGTTTTTCTGTATAGCTGCCATCGTTGGATAAAAAAGCGTTGCCGCCGAATTTCTTGGCAGCCGATTGAATACCTTCAAAAATGGTTTCTCCTGTTTCGAAGGCATCGTTGTTATTTGAATCGCCCTGCCAGGAAAGCGTCCAGCCACCTGTTTGCTGCTGCATTGAATGAGCACCGCTGCCAGTCACCAGAATGTTTGCATTCCCGGCGATTGGTAGCATGGCGTTATTGTTTTTCAGCAGCACAAGGGACTCTCGAACTGCTTGCCGCGCTGTGGCTCTGTGCTCTTTGTGGCCAAGTAGGGCTGGATTGGTTGCAGTGCGCTCGCTAGGTGGTACGCTATCAAGCAGACCAGCTCTGATTTTAACCTCAAGAATGCGGTTCACTGCTTCATCAAGCCGTTTCATATCCATTGCGCCAGACTTTGCGTGAGCGAGTAGCGATTTATAAAGTCCCTTCCAACTATCTGGTGCCATAAACATATCGAGCCCTGCATGAAGGGCTTGCAGACAATCTGTTGGGCTACAGCCAGGCACCTCACCATGACCATTCCAGTCACCAACTACAAAACCTTCAAACCCCATTTCAGATCGGAGAAGGTCCGTTAAAAAGCCTTTTGAGCCATGCATTTTCTCGCCATTTATACTGGAAAAAGAAGCCATCACCGTCTGCGCTTGTGAGCTAATAGCGGGGCCATAACCAGCTGCATGAATATTAAAAATCTCCTTGAGGTCTCCTTGTGCGTCTCCGCGATCAATGCCTTGGTGAGTGCCGCCATCGGCGAAAAAATGTTTCGCGGTCGCAATTACATGCTCATCTTTGAGGAAGTTTTGCTCTTGATACTGGCCTTGTAGACCCTCCACCATTGCCTCCGCGTATATTGATACCAACGCAGGGTTTTCAGAGTAACTTTCATATGCGCGGCCCCAACGATCATCTCTAGCGACTGCGAGGGTTGGTGCAAATGTCCAGTCAATGCCGGTAGCGCGAATTTCTTTTGCTGTTATTTCACCAATCTCACGAATAAGAGCTGGATTTTTTGTGGCTCCAAGTCCTGAGTTATGGGGGAAAATAGTCGCATTTTGCAGATTGTTATGGCCGTGGACAGCATCGGTACCCCAAAGTAAAGGAATGCCAACGCCTCCATCGCTTTTATCTGTAGAAGCGTGCCAGAATTCATCGGCAAGGGCTATCCAGTTTCTTGCTGGTGCGGTCACCTTTCCGCCGGGCGCGGAGTTACCACCGTTTAATACTGAACCAAGATTATATTCTTTGGCCTCTTCCGGGGTGACGGCGGAAATATCGGCTTGAATGATCTGCCCTATTTTTTCTTCCAGCGTCATCTTTTTGAGGATGTTTTCCGCTCTGTCTGAGATATTCTGAGTGTTCAGAGGAATGCTTGCTGTGCTCTTTTGAAAGGCTGTTGGATAGATTATCAAAAGTAAGGCTGTTAGCAGGGCGAAGCTCAGTATTTTATTATAGGCTTTGATATTCCGCATGATTGTCTCCCTGGTCAGTCTTAATGCTAATAAGGACAAAATTTGTCTACATATTGTCCTTTTTCAAGACAAAGTCAATCTTTATCGTTTAAGAAATATGGTCTATGGTCGCGCTTGAGGGAAACCTCCTGCACACTATCGGAGGCGAGTATGGTGACAATAACGGATGTGGCGGGACAGGCTGGAGTTTCAGTAAAAACTGTGTCTCGTGTCATGAATAATTATGAACACATCAGTGTAAAGACCAGACAAAAGGTTGAAGCAGCGATGCGGGAACTTGGGTATGCGCCCAAGTCTATGGCGCGTGCTTTGAATATGTCTTCGTCTGCTGGTATCGGCATTTTGTATGGCGACCCAAGTAGTGGGTATCAGGCACGTTTAAACCATGCGCTTTTAAAGCAATGTGTGGGTGCCGAACGGTTTCTTTCCGTGGAATATTTTGATGAAAAGAATCCAGATTGGATTGGGCAGGCAGAAGCCTTTCTTGATCGGACTAAGGTGGATGATCTCATACTTGTACCGCCGATGTGCGATTCGTCTGAACTTCATGATTTATTCCGCAGCAGGCAGGTTAATTTTGTCCTGTTATCCCCTTCCAGTTCGATTGCAGGGGCAAGTGCTATCACAATTGATGATCGGCTTGCATCACGGCAACTTACTGAAAATCTTATAGGATTTGGACATCAAAGGATTGCTCATATAAGTGGGCGGCCTGATCACGTGGCTACACTTCTTCGCCGTCAGGGCTTTGAAGAGGCAATGTTGAGAGCGGGGTTAGTTGTGCCTCAGACATATATTGAGGAAGGGCGTTTCAGGTTTGCCAACGCAGCGATTGCCGCGAATAAATTATTGTCTCTACCAGAAAGGCCTACAGCCATATTTGCAGCTAATGATGAAATGGCTGCCGCGACTATTATGGTGGCGAACCAAAAAGGGTTGAGGGTTCCTGAAGATTTATCGGTTGTGGGCTTTGACGATTCGCTTTTCGCTCAAACTACTTGGCCAGCGTTGACAACAGTTGCTCAACCTTTTGAGGCAATGGCGAAAGCGGCACTTGATTTGCTGCGCTCTCCCATAGGGAATGTGGAAACAAAGTCTCAAACGCTTATTCTGGAACATCAGATCATTGATCGTGATTCTGTTGCTCATGCACCAGTAGACTGATTCCGTTACAAGTTTTCTTTGAACCAGTTGGCTTGCTTTTTCGTAGGAAAAGCAGCCTTTTTTTTATCTTTATAAGTTTCCTTGGACAAAAATATTGTCCTTTATGGACTTTTTGTTGACAAAAATAAGACAATTTGTATTTTGGTCTGTGGAGGACAGGGTCATTGGTGTCTGTTATTGTTCCAGGGAAGGGAAAACAATGGATAAACGGGAAGCAAAAATTCGTCAGTATCTATTGCTGGGCGCATCAGCGTTCGCATTGGCGACAGCTAACCCAGCTGCATTAGCACAAACAACCAACGATGATGATAAAGCCAAAGCCGAAGATGAGGAATTGGAAGAAATCGTTGTTACGGGCTTCAAGGCCTCTCTAAGAAGCGCGCAATCGCTTAAAGAAAACGCGGATACTTTCATTGATGCGATTACCGCTGAAGATATCGGTGCTCTTGCGGACCGTTCTGTCGCAGAAGCGTTGCAGCGTGTCCCTGGTATTAATATCGGTAGGTTCCAGAAAACGTCTGATCCAGACCGTTTTTCCGTAGAGGGCGCGGATGTGGTTATCCGCGGTTTGCCGTTTGTGCGGTCAGAGTTTAATGGACGTGATGTGTTTTCAGCCACAGGTGGCCGGGTTTTAAGTTTTAATGATATCTCCCCTGAACTACTCGGTGCCGTAAAGGTGTTCAAGGCAACATCAGCAGATATGATTGAAGGCGCAATCTCCGGGGTGGTAGACCTTGGAACACGCAAACCACTTGATGGTGAAGGCTTTAGAATAGCTGGTGCGATTGAGGGCAACTATGGTGACCTGGCAGAAGAATGGTCGCCTGGTTTCTCTGTGGTAGCAGCAAATACATGGGAAACTTCATCTGGTAGGTTTGGCCTCCAGCTTGGTTATTCTCAGTCTGAATTGATTACACGATCAGATGCATCGCAGGTTACGGATCCATGTTACCGCGCAGCAACCTTGGACGGTCCATGTATTCGTGCTCGTTCGGTTAGTTCAGCAGGTGTTGGAGACGATACCGAATTTAATGCTGCTAATTTCCCACCCGCTGACTCGGTTGTTGTTCCAAAAGGGGCGGGCGTTAGAACAACGGGTTATGACCGTGATAGAAATGCTTTCTCTGCTGTAGCTCAGTGGGAAAATAGTGAAAAGAACTTACTTGTAACAGCGGAATATCTGCGCGCCGAAGCTGATTTATTCGTGGATGAGCATGCTATTTTAGCACTTGTGAATGATGATGCACTTTTCCCGGTTCAGCCAGAAGGCAGTCCGTGGAATTTTGATCAGAATGGTGTTTTCCAATCTGGCGTTCTATCGCAAACGGCGTGGCATGGTTTTAATAACTGTGTTCCTGGAACATTTGATGTGCCAACAGGTGAGTTTCCTGTATTCAGCGGTCCTGGGCAGCCGTGTGATATTCAGGATGGTATTCCGACAGAGTTCCTTAGGTTCCAGCGGGATGATCACGCTGTAACTGAAGATATTTCTCTGGATATTCAGTGGTCACCAACTGATCGCCTGCATATTAATCTTGAAGCACAACATGTAGATTCAACTCGTACGGAAGATGGTGTTATTTCAGCTACTGTTGGGCGTTCAGATATCTTCCTTGATCTCGGAAGTGGTGCAACACCAAATATCGAATTCCGTGCACCGCTTGGCGCAAATAGCGAAGGGCATTTCAGTAACCCTGACCGTTTCTACAGCTGGTTCTTGATTGACAGTTTTATCGATAATGAAGGTGACCTTACAACTTTCCGAGGCGATATAGATTATGACCTGAATGAAGAATCGTTCTTTAAACGGGTTAAATTTGGAGCGCGCTGGTCTGATCGTAACCGTGTCACTCGCGATAATAATTTTGGTAATTGGGGTAATCTGTCGAATGCATGGACATGGACAGATACACCTAAAAACCCTGTTTATGCGAGCAACCCTGCGTCTCAAGGCGTTACCAACATTAGAACACCGTTTGCTGAATTCCAGCGTGGATCATCCCAGGTTCCGGTTCCGGGAGGAGCAGGTATTTTCTGGGGCGGTGATAATCTGATTGAAGATTATTTCTCTGGTACACTGCAAAATCAGGCAAATGGTATTATTGATGCCTTCGGTGCTCGTATTGCTGAAACATGGGGGCCTGTTGGGGACCGTGCAGGTCTTGTCGGCGATTCCGTGTATCTTCCAGGTGAAATCTCTGACGTAACTGAGAAAACACAGGCTTTCTACGCACGCGTTGATTTTGGTACAAATAATGTTCCAGGTGACGGTATCGCTATCGAAGGTAATATTGGCCTGCGGTATGTGAAAACTACTATTGAATCGGCTGGTGAAATCCAGTTCCCACTGGCAGAATTTGCACCAGATGCTGATACAAGTTGTTCGCTTCCCCCCGGCGACCCGAATGCCGTGTTGCCACCATTCTGTTTCTTGTCGCCGGGTCGGCAGGCAGAGTTTATCGAAGGTTTCACAGGCGAATTACTTGATGACAGCAGCGATATTGAATTTGAACATTGGCTGCCAAGCCTGAATGTTAAGTTCGGAATCACTGAAGATCTGCTGGTTCGGGCAGCCGTATCAAAGGGTATCTCCCGCCCTGATCTGGCTGATTTCCGAACTGGCGGTGTGATTGGTAGTAATCTAGGTACGCTGCAGCAGGACGGAACCCTGGAGACAGGGCCTCTGTTTGCACTGCGAACCGGAAATAGATTGTTAAGACCCGTGACGGCTTGGAATTATGATCTTTCTGTCGAATGGTATTTCAATCGGGTTGGTTCCTTAACTGCGTCTTTCTTCCTGAAAGATATAAGTGGGCTTATCACGGATAATTCTACGATCAGAGAATTTGTCAGTGATACAGGGGCAACTGCACAAGTACGGATTGATGGTCCGACAAATTTAGAAAGTGCAACGGTTAAGGGTATTGAACTGGGGTACCAGCAGACATTTGATTTCTTGCCAGGGCCTCTCAAGTATCTGGGTTTCCAGGGAACTTATACATATGTTGATGCGGGTAATCTTGGTGCTCCAGAAAATGATGTGAGGCGGTCCGCGTTTGCTGATAGCCTTGGTTTCCCGGGTATTTCCAAGCATACCTATAACCTCACAGGCTTTTATGAAGACGCTAAATTATCTGTAAGATTGGCTTATAATTGGCGATCAGATTTCTTGCTGACCCCGCGGGACGATATCTTCCCATTCTCTCCAATTTTTGGCGAGTCAACCGGACAGCTGGATGGGTCAATTTTCTATAATGTTACGGAAAACATTAAAGTCGGAATTCAGGCTGTAAACCTTCTGGATGAAGTTACACGCACCAGCCAATTGATAGACTTTAATGGCACGAGACTACCTAGAACTGCTTTCAGGAATGATCGACGATTTACATTCCTGGTACGGTTCAATTTTTAGGGGCGACTGGAGAACTTTGATCTGTTGATCAGAGTTCTCCATTTTTTTGTGTCGTACTCGTTAAGGGTGCATCAACTTGATGATCCGAGGTTAAACCTGTAGCGTAAACAAGTATGGAGGGAACATATGGCAATTAAGACAATTGTTATCGTTGGGGGCGGCACTGCTGGTTGGATGTCCGCTGCCGCCTTCTCAAAGTTTGCGCAGACAAAAGAAGCTCGGGTTATTCTTGTTGAATCAGAAGCTATTGGCACCGTTGGGGTGGGTGAGGCAACGATCCCGCCTTTTGTGCAATTCAATCAGATGCTTGGTATCAATGAAGCCGAAATGCTTTCTTTTGTGGGCGGTACCTTCAAACTTGGTATTCAATTTGTAAACTGGGGTAAGCAGGAAGACAGCTACTTTCACCCCTTTGGTGACTATGGGTACCAGATAGATGGTGTTGGTTTTCACCATATCTGGATGAAATACCGGAAAAGCGGTGACCCACGACCTTTGTTTCTTTTCAATGCAGAAACAATTGCAGCCCAATATCGAAAGTTTGGACGGACGGAAGACAGTGGCCGGGATGATTTGCCGCCTATCAACTATGCCTACCATTTAGATGCGGTGAAATATGCTGAATTCCTTCGGTATTTTTCTGAAAAACGTGGTGTCGAACGTATTGAAGGTATGGTTGATACTGTATCTCTCAATAATGAAACTGGTGATGTGGACAGCCTTCTTTTAAAAGATGGTCAAACCATAGAAGGTGACTTTTTCATTGATTGTACAGGCTTCAGAGGACTGCTGATAGAGCAGGCCCTGAAAACCGGATACGAAGACTGGACCCACTGGTTGCCCTGTGATCGTGCATGGGCGGTACCATGTGAACAGGAAGAGGACCCACTTCCTTACACACGTGCGACCGCACACAGCGCTGGCTGGCAGTGGCGTGTTCCTCTTCAACACAGGCTTGGGAATGGTCATGTTTTCTGCTCAAGCTTTATGGATGAGCAGGAAGCACAAGATATTCTGATGAATAATCTGGACGGTAAACCGCTAGCTGACCCTAAGCAGCTACGCTTTGTAACGGGGCACCGTAAGAAATTCTGGAATAAAAATGTGGTAGCTATTGGGTTGGCGTCTGGTTTCATGGAACCCCTTGAATCAACCTCTATTCATTTGATCAGCACAGGTGTTGCTAAACTTCTGGCAACTTTCTCTTTGCGGGGTGTTTCTGATGTACAGCGTAATACCTACAACAGGTTAACCCATAAAGAATATTGCCGTATCCGCGATTTTCTGGTGCTGCACTATCACGCGACCACGCGCGACGACAGTGAGTTTTGGAACCATTGCCGTACAATGAGTATTCCTGACACGCTTCAGGAAAAAATTGACCTGTCCAAATGGAACGGGCAGATTTTCCGGGAGGAGGATGAATTATTCACATCCACCAGTTGGTCAGCAGTAATGCTTGGTCAGGGTATTGCTCCAGATGGGTATAATCCGCTTGCCGATGTTCTTGATCAGGAGAGCCTGAAGAAAGAGGTATCCGAGATTGAGAAATCTATTAAATACCTTGTGTACCATATGCCGTCTCATGGTGATTACTTACGGAAGTATTGCCCGGTTTCAACCACTTGAGAAATGTGGTGAGGCTTCACAAGGGATGGAGTAGGCGTGTTAGACAAACCCGATATGCAGCATGCTGAAGGCCTAAAGACATCTGTTCGTTATGGATATGCCGCAGGTGATTTCGGGCTGAATTTTTACTGGCAGGGCGCAGCTTTTTTCCTTCTCTATTTTTATACGGATATCCTTCAGTTACCTAGCAGTCTGGCAGGCATAATCTATGCGATTGGTGGTGTGGTGGACGGTGTTTCAGACCCTGTTATTGGTTTGATTGCCGAACGTACCAAAAGTTCGAAAGGGCGATACCGGCCTTATCTACTGTGGGGAGCACTCCCTCTGGCGCTCAGTTTTATCTTGCTCTTTGGCTTACCACTGCTTTTTGAAGATATAGGTTTTATTATTGCAGCAGCTGTTGTTGGCCATATTTTGTTCCGTCTCCTATATACGGTTGTTTCCATACCCTATAGCGCCCTTGGTGCTCGCCTGACTTTTGATGCGGGTGACAGAACCCGGTTGGCAGGTACTCGTATGGTCTTTGGAGCGCTAGGGGGAATTGCCGTTGTATCTATGCTCTCTTTCTTGCGTGAGTTCATGGCTGACAGTACTGCTCTTGTCGTAGGGGCGTTGATAAGTGGCATGATAGCTTCCGGCTTATTGATCATAACGGTGGCTTTAACCAGAGAACAATCCATCGCTTCTCACGGAAGTATGAGCGGAGATAAGCCTGTAGAGACTACGGAGGCAATGGATGTACTTCGTTCCATGTTTGCTAATACGCCGTTCCTTCTTCTATCTCATGCTATTTTTGCTATTACAGTTGCGAATATGGTGGTTGTTAAAACTGTTCTCTACCGTTTCGAACACATTCTCGCGGACCCGAGTTTAGGAACGCTGGCTTTAATTGTTATGACGTCGGTACCGCTTATTTCAATTCCGCTCTGGGTGAAACTGAATTTGAAGCTGGATAAGAGGCTTGCTTTCCTTCTTGGGTGTATCAGCGTGAGCGTGACCAGCATAATACTTGGTTTTGTTGGTGAGCATAATGCCTATCTTAGTATGCTGGTTCTTGGGTTGATTGCAGCTAGCTTCAGCGCGTTTGCTGTTGGATTTTGGTCTATTCTGCCGGATACAATTGATTATGGGCATGCTAAAACTGGTGTACGGGCCGAGGCTTCTCTCGTTGGTTTGGCGTCTGCCATTCAGAAAATAGCGATAGCTTTGGCAGGCCTTGGAATTGGGTTTGCCTTAGATGTAATAGGCTATTCAGGTGGGGCAAATCATACCGCAGAGGTGCTTGAGAGGTTGCACTGGTTTTCAGCGCTTACACCGGCAATATTCGCCCTGATTGGCTTTCTCATATTCTTCAAATACGCCATCACGCAAGATGTGCATTCTCTATGTGTAGAACAGATAAAAAACAAGGCTTAGGCATGAACATATTCTTCTCTGTATTCATGAGTGTTTTATTGGCTCCCCTGTTTGGCGAACTGGTGCATGCAGATGCAAAGGCGGATGCTCCTGAGTGGCAATTGGTTTGGAGCGATGAATTTACAGGGTATCAGATTGATAGAGAAAAATGGCAGTTTGATATTGACTGCTGGGGTGGGGGAAATAACGAGAAACAATGTTATACGGCTTTGCCTGAAAATGCCTCGGTATCTGGAGGTTTTCTTAAAATCACGGCGCACCATAAGACCTCAACAGGATATGCATTGCCGCTGCACCTGAGAAAAGGCGAGGATGAGATGCGAGAATTGCCTTTTTCATCAGCACGTTTGGTTACCAGAGGCAAAGCCGCCTGGCGATATGGCAGGTTTGAAATACGAGCAAAATTGCCTGAAGGCCAAGGTACATGGCCCGCTATATGGATGTTGCCGCGCAAAAACCGGTATGGCTCCTGGGCCGCATCAGGCGAAATAGATATTATGGAGGCGGTTAATTTAGGTGCACGCTGTGATGAGTGTTCCGGCGGTAAGGAAAACCGTATTCTTGGCACATTGCATTATGGCGCGGAATGGCCTGAAAACACACATAAGGGCAGCGATATTACTTTACCAATCAGCCCGGATGGCTTTCATATTTTTGCTGTAGAATGGAAGCAAGGTGAAATCTCCTGGTTTGTCGACGGCCAGAAATATTCCTCCCTTACAAGTGAAGATTGGTTTTCAGCAGGGGGTAAAGCCAAGGGCAGTGTATATGCGCCGTTTGATCAGCCTTTTTATTTAATCCTGAACCTAGCGGTTGGCGGTAAGCTGGCTGAAGAACGGAATGAAAAGGGTGTGGATGTAGAAGATTTTCCAAAATCTATGCTTGTTGATTGGGTGCGCATTTATCAAAGGACTAAACATTAAAAGGCCCAAGCGCTCGGAAACGCTGGGCCTTTTATCGAAACTTATGTGTCGCATTGTCGAACTTTATGCGCCATTTGTCGAAACTTATGTGTCATCCGACAAAATTGTTGGGTGACGCAATAGATGCGACAGGATTCCACAGAATTTCTCATGTCTTATCGGCCTTTGACACATAAGTTTCGACAGCGCGACGCATATCTTTCGATAATCCATCAGTTTTGACACATAAAATACGATAATCTGGAGGTGATACTCTTATATTGCAGGATATTTGATATTATTTTTTTACATAGAATTTTTGAGTGTGTTTTTAGTATTTTTTCACCAAATGCGATAATTTTTAATATGAAAAACTGTCTACGGAATATTTTGTAAAATCGTATTCTCTACTTTTGATTTTATACTGTAGAAAATAACTAAACTTTAGTTTTAAAGAAAAAGCCTTAATAAAGTGTTTTATATCAATAACTTATTTCACGTTTAAGTGATATGTCCGTACAAAAGTATAAAATTGCTCAATGAAATATATCTGTTGACAACCTTTTGTTGAGTATGTTTAGCGTGCAAGATAAACGTTAGTGGTGTTTTTAAATAAACTTGTTTTATAAGGTTTGGGGGCAATTGTGAGTAAAGCATTTAGTAGCACTATTGTGTGCGCTTTTTTCACTATTTTGTTAGTTATGCTGACTTCTGCTAGGGGATGGACCCAGGCATCGGGTAATGATGGAGCGAACCCGGTAGCTACAATTGAACCCGCTCAAGTTAGATATCAGTATGACGATCTCGGGCGATTAATTCGAACGGAAAACCTGAGAACAGGTGTTGTACATACATATCGATATGACCCTGCGGGGAATAGGACCGTACACACGGTTTCGGGGTTTGCACTTCCCATTGTTAGAATTCTCAATGCAAAAGCCCGAGAGGGAGAGGATACAATAGATTTTAAGGTCTCGCTTTCCTATGCGGCCGAAGAAGATATTGTTGTAAACTGGCGAAGTGTGTTTAGTGATAATTCTGTTGGTAGCGCGAATGCTTCAGATATCTCTACACCACATTCTGGTGAGTTAGTTATACCTCGTGGTTTTACTGAAGGTGTGATTTCTTTCAATGTAATTGATGACACTATTAAAGAAGGTGATGAAACCTTTTCCATTGAACTCACAGAGGTTGAAGGTGCGAACCTCGATGATGTAGATCAAGAGGCTACTGGCCTTATTTACGATAATGATTTGATTTACTTTGACTTTGCCGACGGAATTGTAAGTGAAGGTGAAGCCTTTGAATTTGAAGTTCGTAAGCATATTCCAGCTGGTGGCGTTAGTAACAGCGCTCTAACAGTTAATCTCAGAACTATAGATGGTACCGCACAACAGGCAGCTGGTGATTTTGGGTCATTGGTGAATGCTTCCATGTCTTTTCCTGCAGCCACATTTATTGTTGAGAATAGTATATTTGCTACCTCAGATGATTTGGTTGAAGGGCAAGAAGTTTTCTTAATTGAGCTGAAGTGGGTAGTGGAAGGTTTTATTTCCACATATGTGGGGATTGTGACAATTGAAGACCCATCAGGTGACAACACAGGCGGTGACAGCACGGGCGGTGACAACACGGGTGGTGACAACACGGGTGGTGACAACACAGGCGGTGACAACACCGATGGTGGCAATTCTGGCCCAGGCAATCGAGCTCCAACAGCAAATGATGATGCGGTCACATATGAGCTTCAAATAGTATCTGTTATTGGTGGCAATGGAGAGAGGGTATTCGTTAATCCAAATGACCCCGCACCAGAGTTGCGCCCTGGTGAAACGCCTCTGTTTGACGGTAGTGCTGTTTTCAATGTTCTTGGTAATGATACGGATCCAGATGGAGATCTGTTAACTGTTACCGCTGTTTCTGTGGCAAGCGGGTATCCTGTTCCACATCAACTGGATGTGCCAGATGTTGCCTTGGGTATCGAGCCGCTTACTAATGGTAGAACTGGTATTCGAGTTGGTTTTAATGGCTGTGCTGTTTATGGTTTTGATTATACAGTAGCTGATCCTGATGGTTTAACGTCATCTGCCCAATTATTCATTACGGTAACAGGTGAGGGAGGTGAAAATTGTCCGCCGCCATCTGTACCTGTGACTCCTCCTACTGAACCAAAAGAACGCCCTACCGTAACTCTTGAAAGAGTATCTGCTGAGACGGTGAAGGAGGGCAAGGACAATAAACTGGAATATGATATTGTTCTAAGCAATACCTTTGAAAATGTAGTTGTTTACTGGGAAGTTTCAGGAACGGCGAGTGCTGGTTCGGATTATGTTGATGCCCCTTCAAAGCGAATTAGCTTTGGCAACAAGACGAAGCAAAGAATTAAGGTAGACTTGTTATCAGATGCGGATGTGGTTGAAGATGAGGAAACATTAGTTCTCACACTCACTCAGGCTGAGAATGCTGACTTGGGTGAAGCAATCTCTATTTCTACAACTATTGAAGATGATGATGTAAGGGGGAATAGATCTCCTATTCTTTTCCCGGACTATTATACTGGGATAGAGATTAACCCGATTGCAGGCCCTGGATTAGGTGGCTCTGAAGGGTTTGAGGGTGGACTTGAAGCTGGAACGCTTTTCCAAGGTTCTGCGACACTTGATTTGCTATCAAACGATGAAGACCCTGATGATGATGCAATGACATTGTTGCCAGAATTCGATCTCATTGATGGCTTTAAAGGTAATGGTAGTATTTCTTTGGTTAACGGTGAGGCGCTGTTCCTTGGCACAGAATGTGGCCGTTATCGTTTCAGCTATAAGGTAGAGGATGCTCATGGTGCTGTTTCAACCAGTTTTGTAGAAATTCGAACAACCCAACCTGATGGTTGTCCAATTGCTGAAGCTCCGCTTGATGAGGAAATCCCAACGGCTAGTATTGCAGCAGCCAACAGCAGGAATGAAGGATTGAATCTTGAATTCCCTGTGTCTCTTACCCATGCATATAGTGCACCAGTGCAGATTACTTGGAATGTAACTGAGGGTGCGGCTGATGTTATTGAAACATCTGGAGTACTGATCTTTAATCCGAGCGATGCTTTAACAAAAAATATTATTATTCCAACCGTGAACGATGGACAATCTGAAGCGGATGAGCGCGTTACAGTGAGGCTTGATGCCAATAGGTCTAATGCCTCGATTGGTACAGCATCTGCTTCCGGTACTATTTTGAATGATGATGTTGATCCACCGGCTTTCAGCGTGAGTGATGTTAATATCACTGAAGGTGGCAGTTCAGCGAGTTTTACTATCACACGCGCTAACCCGGGAAGTGGAACTAATAATGTTAACTTCTCGATTGTTGATGGTACGGCGATACGTGGCGAGGACTACAATGCGACTGAAGTGACGGGAACATTGACGTTTGCGCCGGGTATAACATCGCAGTCGGTTACCGTAACGCCGTTGACAGATGATATCTTTGAGCGAGATCAGTTGTTCTACATAAACCTAACCAATCCAACCGGTGGAGCAATTATTGCGGATGGCCAAGGTGTCGGAACTGTTTTGAATACTAATGGTATTCCAGTTGTGAATGTGTTCAATAATGGCAGGCAGGAAGGTAATTCCAATAGCGTTCTGACTATGACTATCTTCCTTCAGGGTGGTACAACAGAACCTGTTACTTTGACCTATCAAACAACCAATGGAAGTGCCCTGGAGGGACAGGACTATATTGCCGTTCCTCCTACTACAATAACTATTCAGCCGGGTGAGTATGAACACCAGTTCCCGGTAACAATTATCGGTGACACGGTTTTTGAGAATGACGAGCATTTCAATGTGATTGTGTCGGGAGTTGTGAATGCGGCCACAGTTACATCTAACATCAATCAGAACAACCCAACCAAAGGTACCAATGGTGTAGGTAACATCAGAAATGATGATTATTCCTATAGTTGGCGACAGGGAGGGTGGAGCAGTTATAGCGCTTGTAGTAGTGGTGGTGTCCGTACACAAACACGTACCGTTTATTGTCGTAGAAGTGATGGTAGTACGGTTAGTGATAGTTTTTGCGGAGGAGGAAAGCCTCAATCCACCAACTCTGATACCTGTACACCGAGATATTCAGATGGTCCAGTAAGCTGGCCATCAACCTGCCCGCCATCAGGTGAGCAGAGAGGGACGTATGTTCGTACATGTAGCTGGGTTGAATCGGGGAATAGTTGTGGCTCTTCAACTATAACAGTCACCCGTGGGTGTAACTATGTACCTTCATATACATATAGTTGGCAGACCGGAGGGTGGAGCAGTTATAGCGCTTGTAGTAGTAGTGGTGTCCGTACACAAACACGTGCCGTTTATTGTCGTAGAAGTGATGGTAGTACGGTTAGTGATAGTTTTTGTGGAGGAGGAAAGCCTCAGCCCACTAGATCTGATACTTGTACACCGCCTGTGACATATACATATAGTTTCCAGTACAGCGCTTTTGCTGGGTGGCCAGCATGTACAGGGCAAGCCACACGACAAAATGTACGTACAGCAACTTGTAAGCGAAGCGACGGTGCAACTGTAAGTAATAGCTTCTGTGGCACGCCTGATCTTGTTCGTACAGATACATGTACATATTCTTGGTCTGCTGGCAGTTGGAGCCCATGGACTTGTAGCGGCTTGGGTGATTTAGAGACTAGGCAGCGCCAAGTAGTTTGTCGGTCTGAATCCGGAGCAACTGTCTCTAATGGTATCTGTTCAGGCGCCAAGCCAGAATCTCATCAATCAAGGCAAAATTCCTCGTGTAGTTTCGGCGGCGGGTTTCCTTTTTAGGTACCGTTTGAACTCACGCTTTGGTCATATATTTTAAGTAAGTAATTTGAGGCATATTATGTTTACTTGGGGAAAACATTCCGTAACAAAGACAGGTTTGAAAAAGATCCTTGTAGCTGGGCTTTTAATGGGCACGGCTGGGGTTTCTGCTCAAACTATTGAGCCCGAAGTTGCTGCAATAAAGGTAGGGAAAGCTGATCGGGTTGGTTTTGGGACCGCTTTTGATTTTTATGGAGCTACTAAAGTACTTCCTCAAGACCTTCATAGGAACGCAGCTCGCCCAGTAGAAATCAAAGAACTTGCTCGTGCTTTAAAATATGACCCCGAGTTAATCTATAACTATGTTCACGACAGGATCGATATTGTTCCACAGTTTGGTCTTCAAAAAGGGGCTTTAGGAACATACCTGGATGGGGCTGGTACATCTTTCGATCAGGCTCATTTGCTTGTAGAGCTATTGAAGGAAGCAGCTCTACATTCAGATGCATCTATTTCGAACGTAAGTTACGTTATCGGTAAGTTAAGGATAACTGAGGAAGAGGCCACAGATTGGTTTGGTCAGTTCTCAAATTTAACTCAGTTATGTGAAATGCTATCTGACGGGGGAATTCCTCGAAACGCATGCCCCGGGTCTGCACGAATTATGCATGTTTGGGTTCAAGCGGTTGTAGACGGCGAAACGATTAGCCTGGATCCTTCTTTTAAAAAATATCAGGAAACCAGCCCAAAAATTCCGGCTCTGGGGGCAGCGCTCGGGACATTCAGTAGCAAAGGAAATCTTTTAAGCAGTGCTTATGGCGTTGGGTTAACCGGTCCGGGCTTTTTTGGGATGTCAGGTTTTCGTATTTCAGGTTTGAATGGTATGCTAAAGCATGTTTCAGACCAATTGCTTGCTGCCTTGGAAACTGAACAAAATTACAACTCTTCTCTTGGTGAAATATTGGGTGAGAGAACCATTCTGGAAGCAACAAAAGTTGAGGGTCAAGCTTTTGGTGAAGCCTTGGATGGGGATTGGGATGGAGATTTCGGAACATTTACTGAAATACCCAATGAATTCCGGACTATTGTTGGCTTAGAATTTAAGTGTAATGGTGCTGGTAATGGTTGTGTAGAAAAAAGCATTAGCTTATTCGCAGATGAGCTATACGGGCGTAATTTGAAATTTGATTGGACCAATGATCAAGTTGCTTACCAAACGCACGAGCCAACAATTTCGGGTACATTGAAGCTGGATGGCGAGGCTGTTCTTACTGGCGTATTAGGGTCTGCAGCAACATCTATCGAGCCAACATCAGGGCTGCCTTTTGCTTTCCCTCGAGTTGTAATAGATGGCGATCACTATAGCGTAAACTATAAGATTGATCATGCATATGCCGCAAATGAAGGCTCCTATATGGATCGGCATTATGCGCCACGCTCAGGAGGTTTTACACAACCTACTACCTTTGTTTTTGGTTTTGGTGCCAGTAATACAAACCGCTTATCTTCTCGCCTTACCTCACAACATATAAGTGATATAAAATATAGCTATACCAACTTTTGTCAGAACACTACGGGTGGAGAGCCTGGAAGTTTAATTTCTCAAGGTAGTTCCTTCCATGCACAAAACCTCACTGAGGCTGTTAAAACTCAAATAGGGTATGGTTGGCTGGAGCAATTTAATAGGATTATTGCTCTTGAAGGTCAGGTGAATAATAGCGCAACCCAACATCACCACTCTTTTGGAATGGTTTATACCACGAATGAATTTGTGAATATCTGTGGTCCGGGGGTTAGTGAAGGTAGCGAACTGATTACTATACCAGGTAGGCAAGTTCACACGGTTGCCACGGGTGCTATGCAGATTGATATGTTGTCTGGCATTTCTGTAAATACTAAACAGTCCTCTACAACAGCCGCGGTTGCATCAGCTAAAACTATTGCTTTAATGGGTAGTGCGCTGGAGGGCTCCGTATTTGAGCAATTCTCTGATAAGGTACATACGGGTTCAACTGTTAACAGATTTTCATGGTTTAATGATAATGACGATCAGAACCGTCCCTTTGTTTATGTAGATCGCTTCAACTACCAAACAGTAAAAGATTATTTTGCAAATAATGCTTACGGGCTGCCAAGTATTCTGGCATTGGAGCCATATATCGATGCGGGTTATGGGGTTTATGTCCCGGCTGCCGCTGAAGTGTATGGTCCAGGTGTGCCTTTCATGCCGAATGCGTTGGATCCGAATGGCACTGATAGAAGTTATGAGCGCGGCCAGGCATTTGTTGCATATCATCCAGTTACAGGGGATATAGCGCATATTGCTCTGAATGGTGACCGTAATGCAGCAACAAAAGGAGCAGGAGCTGCTGAAAGCCCTGATGATGGTGATACTTTTGATCCCGCTTCACTCGCTGATGCTTTGCGCGATCAGTTTGAAGATCGTTCAAGATTGCATGGGGTTGATCTAAATTCCGGACAATTATCCTATTCAGCCCCGGCTGATGTTACAACAGGTGTTGGTGAATTCCCATACGCTCTTTCATTTCAGCGGAGTTTTTCTGCGGCTGGAACACGTTCCCGAGGGTTAGGTGCTGGTTGGACACATAATCTTGCGATTACTGCTTCAATTTCTGGCTCTGGCATGGAAGCAATGGGGGAAGAAAAAGCAGTAAGAGCAGTCCCTTCTGTTGTTGCCTTATATACAGCTCATGAGCTCTTCGATGGTTCTGGTATTTCCAATTCAGAACAGGATATGAAAAGTGCTATCGTTCCTATGTTTATCGCAGATTGGTGGACGGATCATTTGCACCATAATGTGGTAACTGTGCAGCAGGGGGCATCAGGAACCCAGTTTGTAAAACTTGTGAACGGTACATATGATTCACCAAAAGGCTCGTTGGTAGAGCTTCAGCAAACAGGTTCTTTGAAAACTGTTTTTGCCAGTACTGGCTGTCATAATGTTGATGAATCACAGTTTGGTCCTTTGACCGCAGAACAAAGATGTTCTGTGCAATATTCATATGCCGATATTGATTTTGAGGTAGAATACCCTGATGGGTCTTCCATCGTAATCGACGTAGTCCGCCCTGATCGTACACCCAACCAAAATATTCCACAGTTTCAGGCATCTAGTTGGAAGTTTGCTTCTGGTCTGGAACTGAAGTTTGAGTATTCATCACCAGATAATAATTCACAGGAAACCTTGCGTCTTGAACGGGTGGTTTCGAACCTGGGCGGTAGTCGCTCAAGTTTTAGTGGTCCATTCGTGAAACTTAACTGGGGTGGTGCTGAGGATGAGCGAATTGTAAGTGTTGAAGGCCGTGGGTTCGATAAAGTTCTGTTTGAATATTCGAACGCAGGGAATGATGATGGCAACATTGATTTAACAAATGTTCATGCAGCATTAGCTCCTCGTGCGAATAAACCACTTCTTGTATCTGCAACGAACCCAGAAGGTGAAAAAACTGATTATTCCTATGTGGGTAACGGGATTAACACCGCTGCTTATGATGTGACAAATGCTCGGAATGATTGGCAACCACGCCTTTATGAAGTGTACACCCCGGAATATACCAAATCCGGTGCTGATGGCCTTCCGACCCAGCGTTTCACTTACGATAATACCTGGAAGGTTGAAAGCCTTGCGGATGGTGAAGCAATTCGCGGCAATCGCGGCACATGGGATTTCTTTGTGGCAGAACAGTATCGCGGTGAACGCCTCTCACCGGTGGCCACTGTCGCTGTTCAAAATGAAGATGGCTCCATCACAGAAAGCGCACAACGGTCCAGCTACACGGTTTTCTATGACGATGAAAATCGCGGCATCCGCTATATTGATGAAGCAGGCCGAGTAATTACTGCTCGATATGATGGGCTTGATCGCATTACCCGCCGTATTTTCCCTGCTGGTATCGAAAGCTGGTTCGAATATGACCAAAACCATAATACCACCAGCTTCAAAACTGTTGAGAAGTGTGGATACGTTGATGGTGTTTGCCCTGTCGCTGATTTTAGGCGGAAGGTACTGGAAGTAACGGCTACATATGCTGATCCTAATTGGCCGCAAGCACCTACCAGTGTAACTGATGCGCGAGGTAATACCTCAACACTTGTCTATTATGGTAAAGGTACAAATGGTGCTGGGCAGGTTCGCACAGCTACCTTACCTCTTGTTGCAATTGCGTCGGGCCAGCAGCGCAATCCAATATATACATATACTTATGATGCCTTTGGCCTCCCTCTTACAGTGACAGATCCGGAAGGAGTTGTAACGGAGAATGGATATGATGGCACAACAGGCTTTCTTGTTTCCACAACTCTTGATCCGTCCGGTGAAAACCTGACCAACACCTTCACCTATAATACGGTGGGTGATCTTATTCGCGCAGATGGCCCGCGTACAGACGTGCAGGATATTACTACAAGTACCTTTGATGGTGTGCGCCGTCCGGTTTCTGTAACAAATGCAATCGGTACGAAAACGACCACAATTTATGATTTGAACGGCCGTGTAGTGCGGTCGGAACTAAGGGATATCGGTGGTGCACTCCTTCAGGTTTCCGGTATGAATTATACCGCTACTGGTCAGGAATATGAAATATTCAGCCCTGAATGTTATTCAGGCAATACCCTTAATCGTGGATTATCATCCTGCGCTATCACCAGAAGCAGCTATGATAGCCAGGATCGTGTGTCGCTGGTGACAGATCCAGAGAACCGCACCACTAAAAGTGTGTATTTTATTGATGGTCAAATGCGTCGCCTTATCCGTGCGTTCGGCACTGATATCCAGCAGGATTATCAAACTTACAGCTATACAGAAACAGCACAGGTAGCATCTGTAACTGATGCGAACGGTAACCGTACTGAATATACCTATGATAATTATGACAGGTTGAGCCGAACATACTTCCCTTCAAAAACCAAAGGGGCAGGTGTTGCATCTACAACCGATTATGAAGCATATGGGTATGATGCTAACGGTAATCTGACAGTTAAACAAACCCGTAATCGACTCTATATTCGTACTGGCTATGATGCATTGAACCGTCTAGTTGCCCGTACTGTACGATTTGGCTCAGCAACAAGGGCGGTGGTAGAATCGTCTAGCAGATATAAATATGATTTGGCGAGCCGCGAAGTTTCCCAAACTCGGCATTGGGGCGCTCGTGATAGTGCTGGTGGCTATCATGACGGGGCATATACAACTGATACGTCCTATGAGTATGATACAGCAGGCCGTTTAGTTGCAGAAACTCAAAATCGACGTCGTATTACAAGAACGTTAGATCAAGCAGGTAACCGTATTGGCCTCACGTATCCGGATGTTTTGAAAAACTTTACCTTTACCTATGACGCTTTGAACCGCATGCAAGCGGTTCACCTCGACGGTGAGGAACGGGTGCGCTATAGCTATGATGCGCTGTCCCGCATGACAGGTAAAAGCTTTAAATCGCCGGGGCTTGCTTCTGTTCCTGTTACCTATACCTACGAAGTAGATAGTGCGCTTAAAACCATCAGTCATGATTTTAAGGAATCCTTTGATGTAGCGGCTCAAAAAGCCCTGCCATCACAGGATGTTGTCTACAGCTTTGGTTACAATAAAGCTAATCAGGTGATTAGCCGTGACCTTTCAAATTCCATCTATCAATATCTGCCGCGTCAAAACAAGCAGGTGGACTATGAAGTAAATGGCCTGAACCAATATGTGCAGGTAGATAATGCTGAGCTGGATGAAGAAAATGTAACGCAAACATCCTCTAGTCCGGCAATGGAATATGATGCAAATGGTAACCTTATTCGCAATGGTGATTGGGTCTATGCATATGACGGCGAAAACCGATTGGTAAGTGCATCCAAAGCGGGTATGTCAGTCAGGTATGATTATGATGCCAAAGGCCGCCGGTTTGCTAAAACGGTTAATGGTGTACGTACTCAGTATTTATATGAAGGCGATGAGCCAATCGCGGATTATGCATCGTTTCCCGGTCGTAGTTATGTAACCCGTCAATATGTACACGGTGCAAATATTGATGAACGGCTTATCTATATCGCTTACGATTCTGACGGTAATCAGGTGGGTGAGCAGCAATATTACCATGCGGATCATCAGGGTAGTATCATTGGCATGTCCGGTGCGGAAAGCCTTCGTCTTGAACAGCGCTATACCTATGATGCCTTTGGTGTGCCGGGCCAACCGGAAGATGGCCAACCGTTCCGCTACACAGGCCGTAGGTACGATGCAGAAACCGGCCTTTATTACTACCGCGCCCGCTATTATAGCAGCGAGCTAGGCCGCTTCCTTCAAACCGACCCAATTGGTTATGAAGACAACATGAACCTTTATGGCTACACCGCAAACGATCCGGTAAATAATACCGATCCAACGGGTAATTTTGCTTTCGGCTTGGTAGCTAAGATTATCAAAGTTGCTATTAAGGGTGGTGATATTGCGTCGACTGTTGCCGGGGCTGTCGAAGATTTTAACACAGTAACAGATAGTAGTGCTTCCACAGGAACTCGGCTTTTAGCGGCTGCGTCCTTGGCTTCAGAGATATTCTCGCCAGTGAGTGCGCGGGATGTAAAAGCAGGCGCTAATGCAGTTCAGGCGTTTAGAAAAGGCGGTTGCTGTTTCGTTGCAGGTACGCAGGTCCTGACCAAAGATGGTCTTAAGAACATCGAAGACATTAAGGTCGGTGACCTTGTTTGGTCACGCAATCCCGAGACAGGTGAGCAGGAACTTAAAGAAGTTACTGACTTTATCCCACGTCATGAACGGGTGATTTGGGAACTGACTGTTCAGAATGCAGCCGGGGAAACCGAGACTTTTGAAACCACCGATGAACACCCTTGGTGGGTTGATGGCCAAGGATGGAAACGTACTGATGAGCTGACTTTCGGTATGCGGGTTGAGGACGAAGAGCAGAATGTTCTGGTTATTACCTCTGTTCACAATACAAATCGCAAGGACGGCACTTACAATCTGACTGTCGCTGACTTCCATACCTATTTCGTTGGTAATCTCAGTGTGCTTGTGCATAATTGTGAAACCGGAGGTCGCGGCGCTCAAGTTGGTTCTATGATAGATTCCAACGGGTCAACCAAAGCATCGGATATCATTCAGAAGTCCCAAGACGTAGGTTTCACACCTTCACAAACAGCAAACGGTCCGTTGAAAATGGTCGATGAGAATGGCGTTGCACGTGTGACGATTAAAGGTGGAAGCGCTAGGGCTCCGGGTAGTGCAGGCCCTCACGTAGAATTAAAGGATTCAAGTGGTCAGAGGGTGAATTCTGCAGGTCAGCCTGTAACGAGAAAGAGTCCCGAAAATCATACGCCAATTATTGATGACAGGAAAAAATGAACCCGTATCACCAAATAGAAGTTTTGCAGGACGTGTATCTAGAGGATTCCTTTGTCCGTTCGATCGTATACGATCGAAACGCTATTGTGTTCCAATTGGACCTTGTTCTGTTGGAATGTCATGCCCAGTATTCTGCTCCGAAGCCGAGTGAAGAATATTGCTATCGCCTGGCAGATTTAAGATTTGAACGCTTGGCTCGTGTAGTCTGGAACAAGATCTATATGAAGGCGTCAATAGATGCAGATAACGAAATTGACTTTGGAAATATTGATAGCTTCCAAAGTCACCAAGGTGCTTTCTTTTTATCAGGAGATTGGGGTGAATTAGAGGTACAGTGTAGTGATCTGGAATTGATTATTCATCCTTTGTGATTCTAATGGTGGTCTCGTTATGCGTTTGCAATATGGCACATCCTTATTTGTTCAATCATCTCGAGACTCCCTGCGTCTGCTGGGAGCCTTTTTTTTGCAGCTAATATGATGTTTCATTATCCGAGACGTGACGGCACAATTTGGGGAACTCTAACCAGCGGTGTAAACCGACCAGCAGATGTCAGTAATGCAGCGGAAGGAACGAATACGTTCAGCGAAACATTGCAGTTGCCAGAAGGTGTTACAGAAGTACAAGCGATTGAAACAATGTTCTCATTCATCTCAGCCTTATAGATTCCTTAGCGATTAGGCGCGAATTGTTTACACCTCTGACGCACGGATGTGCTTTTAGGTAAACGTTTGATATTATGGAATGATATCGTCTTACTAAATCTTACTACGGTAGTAAGAAACTTGATGTAAAATTACTGTAAGTATTTGATCTGTAAGGTATTTAATGTAGTAAGATTTTTGATCATTCATTTTTTAGAGCTGAAAAACGGCTTCGCCTTCGCATGAGAGGTATGCTCATGCGTTCTATGGTGTGATTTAACTGCTAAGTATAAGCAGCATTTTGATCTGAAAGGTGCATCTCATAGGGGGGTGGATACTCCTCATGTGCAACAATCGCATAAAAACGTTAACCCACGTACAGGTGAGACGCATTTAAATAAAGATCGTAAGAATGTAAGGACAATGACAAAACAAGATATACGAACAGTGAAAAAGTATTTAAAAAAGAAGGAAGGCTCATAGTAATGACAGGAGCGACGACTAGTAGACATATATGGAATACAGCGGACTTTGAGCAGATGGGGTGGTCATTAAGTCGCATATATGGGTGGTCTTTACCTGGTGTTGATGGGATATTCACTTTATGGCTAGATTATGTTTTAGAATCTCCGTTGAGTAAGAAGAATGAAAAATTCTTAGTGGCGCCGGCACGGCTGTTTTTTGATAATGTAAAAAATTTGAAGATTCAATTGGACTGCGGTCTATCAGATGTTGTGGATGTTGTAAGTCTAGAGAGGTTTAATTCTCGGCCAACACCTAATGGGGAATTAATATATATGGACTATCGGCTGGAATTGAGGTCTGGGCTACTAAGTTGGACTTCGACAGGCTTTAAACAAGTATTGCAGGATGCGCCAATTTGGAGTGATCGAATGGATCTAAATAGGGAAGCAGACTTTTTATAAAGATTTTTTGCTATGGAACCGCAATAAGCTCCGCCTTCGCATGAGAGGTATGTTCATGCGTTTGCTGGTGTGATTTAGTTGCTAAAGGGAAGCAGTAATTGTGATTGCACTCTATCTGGCCTTTGACGGTAAAACTCCAATAGCGCGTACAAGGGCGTCTTGATCACAATTCCTATTATATAACAGTTTTAAGTTGTCTGTTTTCTCCGTGATTGTATAATTCTCTTATACTTTTGTTTAATTTTCCTGTCGGGGGCGACTTGGGGGCATATCAGGATTTCGGTGAAGCGCTTGTCGCGCAGCAGCAATTGTCTGCGGCGTCTTGGGCACGTGTGCTTGATGTTCTCTCAGAAGCGCGACAAAGTTTTGCTGAAACACTCGCGGGCCTTGGTTTGTTTTCCGAGGAGGCACTCGCTGAAAAGTTTAGCGTTCATTTTGGCTTGCCGCTCGCGGAAGATATTGATTTCCCCCATGAGCCTGTGGATATCCCGGGGCTGAATACTACCTTTCTCAACAGTTCCAAAATCCTGCCGGTTTATGATCACGGTGATACGCTGGCTGTGCTGATGGCGGACCCAACCGATGATTTCGCCCGAAAGGGACTTGAGTTCGCGGCCGGCAAGCCGATCAATATTAAAATCACTACACTTAGAAAGCTTGAGGCAGCGATTAACCGGCTTTATATGGGCGGTGACAGTTCCTTTGATGATGAAACTGATTTGCTGGCCATTTCAGAGGATGTGGACAGGCTGAAGGAACTGGCGACAGATGCACCTGTTATCCGGTTTGTGGACCGTTTGATTGATGATGCACTCCACCGGCGGGCGTCGGATATTCATGTGGAACCCATTGATGGTATCCTTCAAATCCGCTTGCGGGTGGACGGCATGCTTAAAGAGGTACAGAGCCCCAGCAGGGATATCTCTGCCGCTGTCGTTTCACGCCTCAAGATTATGAGCGGGCTGGATATTGCGGAGCGCCGCTTGCCGCAAGATGGCCGTATGCGTGTTAGGGCCCACGGTAAGGAAATTGATTTCCGTGTTTCAACAGCTCCAACCGCGCAAGGGGAAGCTGTGGTGCTCCGCCTGCTTGATCGTGGTGCTGTGGTACTGGATTTTGATGCACTCGGTTTTGATGAAAAGGTGCGAGAGCCGTTCCGCAGTGCAGTTAAGAAACCAGACGGCATTGTGCTGGTTACTGGCCCAACGGGTTCCGGTAAAACCACCACGCTTTATACGGGGCTTTCAGAACTGAACGAGCCAGAACGTAAAATCCTTACCGTAGAAGACCCGGTGGAATATGTGCTTAATGGGCTCGGGCAAGTGCAGGTCGATGCCCGCATTGGCCGCACCTTTGCGAACACGCTCAGAGCGTTTCTGCGGCAGGACCCTGACGTGATTATGGTGGGGGAAATCCGGGATGAAGAAACCGCCTCTATTGCTATTCAGGCCTCGCTTACAGGTCATTTGGTGCTCTCGACACTCCATACCAACAGCGCGGCAGCAGCTATAACACGCCTACTTGATATGGGGGTGGAAGATTATCTGATTGCTTCCACCGTAAGGCTTGTGATGGCGCAGCGGCTTATCCGAACTTTATGCCGCGAGTGTGTGGAAGAAGATAATGTGCCAGATGCTGTGCTTGAGGATATTGGCCTTACCCAAGCAGATGGCCCGTTTCATACGGCAAAGGGCTGTGAGGTATGCCACCAATCTGGCTATGCGGGCCGGACTATGATCGCAGAAGTTTTTGAGCTCGGGAAAGACATAGAACGCGCCATTCTTGAACGCAAAAGCGGTACTGAACTTGAAGAAATTGCCAAAGCTGGTGGTATGCGGGATTTGTTCGCCCATGGGCTTGAAAAAGTGCGGGCTGGTGAAACCTCGCTTACTGAAGTGCTGCGGGTAACGAGGGAGCGGGGATAATGCCTGAATTTGCATACCGCTGCCTTGATGCAAGCGGTGAAGTTGAAACTGGTAAACTGGATGCTCTTGATCTGGCTGCAGCTTCAGAAGAGCTATACAGGCGCGGTTTAACGCCGCTTGATATCTCAGACGGTGGGCCAACGTTTGCTATGCGCCTGAATGAGCCCATTACGTTTTTTGCAAAAGCAAAACCACGGGACATTCACGCGTTTCTCCGTGATCTAGGTAGACTTCTTAAAGCAGGACTTTCCGTTGATGATGGGCTTAAGCTTGTTATTAACATGCAAACGCGCGAACTGTTTATCAAGCAGCTTGAAGATGTGCTTGAGCAAGTGAGAAGCGGGGAAAGTTTGGCGACAGCACTTTCCAAATACCCTGATGAATTCCCTGTTCAAACCGTGGCAGCCGTTCAAGCGGGTGAGGTTTCTGGCTCTCTGCCTGCGACGCTTGAGGCCATTGCGCATTCAATGGATAAAGCTCTCTCGTTTCGGGAGCGTATTAAAAGTGCACTTATATATCCTTCCATTCTTGTGGCGATGGTATGCGCCACCTTTGTGTTGGTGATTACGTTCGTGTTGCCTCAGTTTGAACCGCTGTTTAAAGGTAATGAGGATAAGCTTCCGTTTGCCACACGAATGCTGATGGATATGGGTGATTTTTTTGCAGATTACTGGATATTGGTTGGCCTTGGTTTTCTGGCAGCAATCTTTTGGTTGCTCAGTGTTATGAAACGACCGGGCAAACGTGCTTTGTGGTATGAACGGTTGTGTTCCATTAAGTGGTTCCGTTCCTGGCTTTTGGAACCGGATACTATTCGGTTTATCAGAACCGTTGGGGTGTGTACGAATAGCGGGCTTGCGCTCGATAAAGCCATCTCAATGGGCATCGATGCGGTGAAGATGGATCATGTTCGTGAAGAACTTGCGCTTATACATATAGATGTAAGGCGTGGGGTACTGTTTTCTGAAGCATTAAAAAATATCACATGGCTACCTATTCTGGTATTACATTTCGCGAAGGTTGGGGAACAATCCGGCAAACTTGGCGATATGCTTGAAGAATCTTCAGGCTTGATGGCAGGCGAATATGAAACACGGCTTGAAAAAGCTGTTGATGTTATGACGCCGCTGTTAACCCTTTTAATGGGGGGCATTGTAGCTTTGTTAGTTGGGTCAGTTTTATTAGGGATTATGAGTATTAACGATGTTGCACTTGGATAAAAAAAGCCTTTTCCGTCGGGCTTCGGAAGATGACGGGTTTACACTGTTGGAACTACTTGTTGTTCTGGTGATTTTGACACTGCTTATTGGTCTTGCGGGGCCAGTGGTACTCAGACAGCTTGGGAAAGCTAAAACTGATACAGCCCGCATCGAAGTGAACCGAATTGTAACGGATCTGGAGTTTTTCCGCGTAGATGTAGGGCGTTTTCCAACACAAGCTGAAGGTTTGAACGCTCTTCTCACAGCACCGGACGGTGCAGCTAACTGGCAAGGCCCATATATCGATAAAGCGGTTCAGCTCGTTGATCCGTGGGGGAATGATTACCTCTATACACTTTCAGATGATGGCCAATTACCTGTTGTCAGAACACTTGGTGCTGACGGTGCTGATGGCGGTGCTGGAGAAAATCTGGATATCTCAAGCCGTGATGGTGCAACTGTGGATGCTGGTGATAGCTAGATAACCAATGCAGTATGGATGGGGGAAAGCTGAGGACGGCTTCACATTGCTTGAAGCCCTTGTTGTGATTGCGATCATATCTTTTGTGGTTGCAATAACTCCTTATGCCTACACACGCTTTATTCCCCAATATCAGATGAAACAGTTTGCTTATACCGTTGCAAATAATGCTCGCAGTTTGCGCATTCAGGCGGCTGAGGAACAGAGGATTACACGACTGGAAATTGTTGAAGGACGGCAAATCAGAATAGTTGGTACTGATGAATTTCTTGACGCGCCAACAGGCACAGAGCTTGATTTCAACCCCAATTCGCTCTGGCCGGAAGAGGCAAACAATCAGGTGGTGTTTTATCCCGGTGGTGGCTCATCTGGTGGAGAGATTACATTGAGGAATGGACGTCTCAGTATTGATTTAAAAGTGAACTGGGTGTCTGGCGCGGTAGATGTTGAGCTATGATACAGCTTACGGACGATAAGGGTTTTTCTCTGCTTGAGATGGTGGTGGCAATTTTGATTTTGTCGCTGTCATTTGCAGCTCTCTATCCGGCAATGGCTCGTGTTCCTGGCCGTGTTTTTCTGTTGGAACGGCGTGCGGAAAGCCTTCATCTCGCGAAGTCAAAGCTGGAAGAAATAATCAGTTACGGCAATTGGGATATCGTGCGCCGTGAAGGAAATGAAAACCAATTGCATTGGGAAGCTGTTGTAGAAGAGTTTGCTAATGATGATATCGCTACAAATGACCGTGGTAGATTTGTTGTTCTGAACGTTCGTGTTGTACCCATGGAAGATACAAACACTGAATTAACCAGTTTACAGCGCCTGATATGGGTAAGTGATTGATGTTGGTTTTTCAGGACGAACAGGGCTTTTCATTATTGGAGTTGGTGGTTGCGATTGCACTTCTGGCTTTGATTTCTCTCCCGCTATATAGCGGTGTTTCTTACGGTATTCGTGTTTGGTCTTTCACTCATCAGGAGCTGGAAGATACTGAGCGGCAGTATTTGATGAGAGCCATGATCGCCCGTTGGTTTGAGCGAGCCTATCCCTTTGATGTACTTAGAGCACCCGGAGATATAATTTACCCGCTGGAAGGCACTCTGGAGAGTGTATCATTTACCGCCCCTATTCATCCCGATAGCCGCAGAGACCAGCTTTCACGCGTGACATTAAGTAATCAAGAAGGGCAGTTGGTCTTGGAAGTATCAGGAGATCATGCAGTCTATTCTTCTGACGTATCAAGTGAAAAAGTTGTCCTGTTTGATGGTGTTGAAAGTTTAAATTTTGCATATTTGGCGACTGATGTGAATAGCCGCAGGAACGAGCAGTGGCAGAATAGCTGGCTTGAAAACAGGCAATTACCCTCTGCTATTCGGCTGGTCGTTTCATTTACCGATCCGGATGTGAAATGGAGTGAATTAGTTGTTCCCTTTAAGGTAACAGAGCGTGCTTTTTGTCAGCCAGATACAGGAGAGACAGACCAGCGCTGTAGGGATGGGAGTTTCATAGAATGATTGGTTTCTGGACTCCAGTTTTTAACTTTATCCAAAAGTTTTTTGAAATATTAGGTGCGTGGCTTGAGCATGTGGCTCCTCAAAAATTACGGCCGTTTTTAAAGTTATCAGGCCCCGCTGAGGCGCTAATAATTGAAAACCTTCATGATCTGAAGAAATCTTTAAGCAAACTGGATAAATCTATTCCCTTGCACCTTACCCTTGCTGGCAAGGCGGTACTAACAAAAACCATCTACTTACCAACTAAGGCGGGATCGGAACTGGATAAGGCCGTTCGTATGGAGGCCGCACGGGTTATGCCGCTACAGTTGTCAGGGCTAAAAATTGCTTATAGAGAGTTGGAGAAAGACCGGAATGAAGAAGAGTCAATTGCTGTTATAGTTGCTGCAATTAGGCATGTATTTTTGGATGATGTGATTGACGCAATTGACCGTGGGCAAATTACTCTTGCAGAGATTGATATTAATACTGAAGTGGGGGCTCTTCCATTAAGGTTATCGGCGGTTGTACGGCGTAGTTATCTCAAGGTCTTTTTTGTCTCTACCGCATTGGTCATGAGTGCGATGTTCGTTTCTTTTATACCAACCATATATATTGATCGGCTTGAAGCTGAAGATCTTGTGGTCTCAAAGGCTATTCGAACAGCTCGTAAAAACTCAGTTAAGGTCACAGAACTACAGCGACAGATGCAAACCATGCATAACCTGTCATCTGCTGTGAGAATTGAGAAAACCAAATCTCAAACATTAGCATTACTAAAACTTCTGACTGAATTAGCACCAGATGATGTCACAATAGTTAATTTTCGTATTGATGGCTCACGCGTATATCTCAACGGCAAATCCCAAGAGCCAGCTGAATGGGCGATTGCCCTTGAAACCAATGATTTCATTGAAAACGTTTCTCTTACCAATGTTTTGGAATTGGATGAGGGCCAGCGGCGTAGGTTTGAATTGAGTTTTCAAGTCATATGGCAAGACCTGAATCAGGGGGCGCAAAATGGCTAATATTCGTACAATCATTAGCGGCCTAGCGTTTATGATGATTGCAGGGCTTTCTGTATATGCGCTTATATCTTCGGATCTGGATAGAGTAACTCAGATGGAAGCAGGAATTGCTCGCAAGAAGGCACTTCTAGAGCGTTTAAACAGTCTGCCAAAGCAAGAAGAAGCCATTAGGCAAAAACTAATTGAATTTAGTGAAGCAGCTGCTGAAGAGCATTTATATGAAGGCAGTTATTCTATTGTGCAATCTCAGATACAGAGGGATGTAAGGCAGATTGCTGAAGATGTTGATGTACAGATTGGCACCGTTAGATCACTCAATAATACACGGCAAGCAGGCCTGATTTCCCGGACGTCCGTCCAGATGAGTTGGGTAAGTGGTTATGATGATTTGCTCAAATTCCTTCATAGAATGGAAAGCTGGAAGCCATTTTTGCAGGTGCGCAAAATGTCAGTAAGAGTTGTGAAGCCTTCCGATGTCTATACGCCTGCATCGCTTTCAATTGTGATGGAGGTTTCTGGGTATCGCAAACGCGAAGGGGAAACGGAATGATACAGTTTATTCGTCATACTCCTTTGTTGCTCTTACTTTTATGCTTCAATGTTTTTGTATTGCTTTTATTTGCTGTGCCAGCTTTTTGGCCGATGCCGGAAGCTGGAGGTATTAGGGGCGGTGATGGTGTTTTAAGTCAGTCTGTGGTGGATTTGTCGCTGCACCCTAGGGATATAAATCTAATTTCAAAACGGCCTCTCTTCCATGAAAATAGATTGCCTCCACAAGAAATAAGAGCGGCAGTTCCACAAGTGGTGGAGACGGTGCCACAACGTCGGGAACTGAATTTTAGTCTTGCGGGAATTCTGGGGTCGGCAAGTTCCAAGAAAGCTTATTTGGTGAATACCCAAACACAGCAGACACGAGTTGTGCAGGAAGGTGACCAATTGAATACGTGGTTAATAGACAAGATAACGGATGGCTCTGTGATCTTGGTTTCGGGGGATGACAGGCGTGTGCTTCGGTTGTCGGATGGTAGATAAAATATGTATATTCTAAGAAAAACGTTTGTTGTCATCTTAAGCGTCATGGTTATCGCAGGCTGTAGTGCTGGTCAAAAAGAGGCTCTCTTAAAGGAAAAGATGCGCCATGGTTTACGTATCCAAACTGGTACAGTTGTTGATACAAAACAAAATAATGAAACTGGCAATGACCAGAGCAAATCTACCAAAGAAGAAGTAGCCTATTACGATGGCTCGGGTATTTTTACTAATCGTGATGCTTTATCCAGAACGCTTGAAATAGATCAAAGTGGTTCAGTTTCACTTACCTTTAAAAACACTGATATCCGGATTATTATTCAGGCTATTCTTACTGAGTTAAATCAGAAGTATACCATTGATCCTCGCGTGCAAGGGAACGCAACACTTGAGACCAGTGAAGGGATCAGTAAACTTGCTCTTAGAGATGCTCTAGAGGCGCTTTTAAAGACCAGAGGTTATGCGCTTGTTCAGGTATCCGACGGATATCATGTGTTGCCAATTTCTGAAGCGCCACAAAGAGTTGAACAATTGCAACAAGGGCGTCCGGCGTCTGCCAATTTGCCGGGCTTTTCCGTGCATATCGTGCCGCTCAAATATACTTCGGCACTAGAGATGCGGCAGTTGCTTGAGCCGTTCTCAGCGCCCGGTAATATTCTTAGAGCTGATAACCAGCGAAACCTTCTTATTCTAGCTGGGACTTCACAAGAGATCAGGTCAATGTTGAGAACAATTGAGGTTTTCGATGTGGACTGGATGGCAGGCATGTCATTTGCTATTTTTCCGCTGCAATATGTCGAAGCAGAGCAGTTGGTGAAGGAGCTTGCGGAGATATTTTCTTCTGATACGCAAAATGAAGCCCGTGGTGTACGTTTCATTCCAATTCCGAGGATTAATAAAGTACTGGCGCTTGCTCCCAAGAGAAGAATGCTGGAAGGCGTTGAATTTTGGGTTGAAAAACTTGACCTGGGTGGTAGTGCGCCTGGTCGTCGCATTTATGTATATCAGGTGAAAAACGGGCGCGCTGTGGATATGTCGAGGACCTTAAATCAGATTTTGGGGACAGGGTTTGGTTTAAATGGTGGTGGTTCTCAACAGTTTGATCAGGCAAATAACTTTTCCAGAAATGTCCAACAACGAGGACGAAATACACCTCGGAATACTTTGAACGGCGGCAATGTCAGTGATAATGCTCTAGGGCAGGAAGGTATCCGGATCGTTCCAAACGATGAGAATAATTCCATCGTTATTATGGCGACACCGACCGAATTTGGTGTGGTTGAAGCTGCGTTGAGGCAGATTGATTTACCGCCAAAGCAGGTTTTGATTGAGGTAACTTTAGCAGATGTAACGCTAACCGATGAATTAAGGTATGGATTGCAGTGGCATTTTGAGTTTGGGGATAATACCGTTAACCTTGGTCAGGCTCAGGGTGCTGCCAGCACAACGTCAAATGACTTTTCCTGGACTTATACAAGTGGATCTAATGCAAGCGCAGTTCTGAACGCTATTGAATCGCTTACAGATGTGAAAGTGATTTCTTCACCTAAGTTATTGGTTTTAAATAATCAGTCAGCGACTTTGCAGGTAGGTGATGAAGTTCCTGTCCCTGTTACCAGTGCCGTTAGTACAAACAACCAAAACGCGCCGGTTGTGAACTCTATTCAGTATAGGAGTACCGGTGTTATTTTAACTGTCACGCCTCGTATAAACGAAGGTGGCTTGGTTATGGTCGATGTGGAACAGGAGGTGAGCAGTGTTGTTGAAACAGAGACCTCGGGCATCGATGCGCCAACTATTCAGCAGCGTCGTCTATCAAGTTCGGTAGCTATTCAAAATGGTGCCACAGTTGCTCTGGGTGGGCTTATAAGGACCTCCTTGACCAATAATAAATCTGGTGTACCAATCCTAAAAGATATCCCTGTTTTAGGCGCTGCATTTTCTGATCGAGATATTGTAGAGCGTCGTTCTGAATTAGTCGTGTTACTTACTCCGCGCATTATTCAAAATTCTGCGCAGACGGAAGAGGTAATGGATTACCTACAGAAGGAATTCCGGTCTTTACTAGCGCCTGACGAACCGCCTACAGATGAAGAATAATGGGGTAAATGACGCGCTCCGCTCAGAGAGCGGTATGGCTCTTATAGCTATCACATGGGCAATACTCTTGTTGTCAATTTTGGCAATCGGGATCATGCAGGTAATGCAGGTGAGTAGCCGTTCTGTTACAGCGGCAGAAGAAAAAATAAAGGACGAACTATTTTTAGAGTCTGCACTGGATTTATTTATTTCGTCTATCTTTTACCAGCCCGGTAGCCAACTTTACCGAGAAGGTAGTTTTATTCTTTTTGAAAAACAGGTTGATGTAACCGTTTCATACGAAGATGGCCGAATTGATTTGAACCGTGCTTCATTTCCTCTTCTATCTGCTTCTTTTGCTAGTCAGGGGGTTGGCGAACAAAAGTCTAGATCACTGGCAGCGGCTATTATTGATTGGCGTGATAGTAACACGGATGTACATGAATATGGTGCAGAGAGTGGCGAATATGATGCTGCTGATCTGACATATGGGCCGAGAAATGGTGCGTTTGCTTCTGTAGGGGAGTTAACGCAGGTAATAGGTATGGAACCTGAGTATTTTATTTGCGGATTGCCCCTATTCACTGTCTATGGTCGTAGCTCTGCCGTGGAATTAATATTTGCTTCTGATGCTGTTCGCGATGTTTTTGAGTGGGCTTCTAACAGTAACTGGGAAGGTGAGACTTGGCCTGATGTTCTTGCAGAAACAGAGGGCCAAAGTGTTGTGGATCTACAAGAGACCCTTGGAGGGCAAGGGCTTAGAGTGCAGTTTACATTTACGAGTTTTGGTAAAAGAAAAACATATGAAGTTTTACTGCGGTACAAAAGCACAGCAGATTTTTCGTATAGAAGGTTGAGTGGCTTTAGGCATGTGTTGGAAAATCCTGCGGATACACAATGCCAAAGCTCATTATAGATAAAGTCGTTTAATTAAGGGTTTGTAATGAATATTAAAACTGTATCTTTTGTTGTTGCTTTAGTTTTAGTAGCGGGGATTGGTGGTTATCACTTAGGTAAATCAAAACCTGATGTAACCCCTGTGCCAAAGCAGTATATTACGGAAGCTGAAATAACAGGTATGATTGCCGAGTATATTAAGAAAAACCCTGAAGCTATCTTACAGTCAGTGAATGATTACCAACAGTTTGGTTATCTGAGACAAATTGAAGAGCAAGCCCATCCATTTTTAGCGATATTGGAACAAACAGAGGATGCTCCGTTAGTTGGTGATAGTGGAGCTCCTGTTAAGGTTATTGAATTTTTTGATTATCAATGCCCGCACTGTAAAGCGAACTATGGCGTTTTAGAGCAATTACTCGCGGCAAACCCTGATGCTGTTCTGCTTCCAAAGTATCTGCCCATCTTGGGCGATCGAAGTGAAAACGATATGTCTCTTTATGCAGCTAAAGCGGCTGAAGCAGCAAGAAAACAAAATAAGTTTCCTGAGTTTCACAAAGCTTTACTTGAGAGCAGAATACCTCTTTCGAGACCTGTTATATCTCAGATGGCAATTGATCTGGGTTTGAATATGGAACGTTTTCAGATTGATATTGAAAGCGCAGATATAGCAAAGTTTATCAGTGATGGCCTGAAGTTAGCTGAAGAAATTGGTATGTTACAGGCGGGTACGCCTGGTTATATTATTGGCGGTAAAGTTATGATCGGGGCCGGTGATAATGCGCTGGAAAGGTTGCAAGGTATGGTTGACGATAGCCGAGTTAAGTCTTCTAGATAGCTAAGCCTAAGTAGTCTTTGTTTTTTTATGCTTGTTGAGGCCCAGGCGCCTGGAAACGCTGGGCCTTTTATCGAAACTTATGTGTCATCCGACAGGCTGAGTCAGGTTAGATATCCAGGTTGCTCACGTTGAGTGCGTTTTCCTGAATGAAGTTTCTGCGTTCTTCAACCACATCACCCATCAGCTTGGAGAAGATTTCGTCAGCTGTATCTGCTTCTGAAACTTTCACTTGAAGAAGTGAGCGTGCGCTTGGGTCAAGCGTTGTTTCCCAAAGCTGCTCTGGATTCATCTCGCCAAGACCCTTATAACGCTGAGTGTAAAGGCCCTTACGGCCGAAGCCGAGAAGTAGCTCCAGCATTTCAAGCGGTGTTGCCGCGCTGTGCGTTTCTTCTTTGCGCATGATAGACAGCGGTTTGGTAAACAGCTCAATCATATCCGCCATGCGCTTATGAAGATTGCGTGCTTCTGTTGTTTCAAGCAGGTGACCATCAATCGTGTGAACATCTGTTACACCGCGTACCAGATGACGGAAGATATAACCGCCTTCATCAGTAACATCACCGCTCCAGCCTGCTTCATCATCGTTTTCTGCAACAGCATTGAGGCGCTCAGCCACTTTGTCGGCTACAGCCTTGCGGCCAGATGCATCATCACAAAGAGCTACATCCATACCGCCCATAAGTGCGATGGTTTCAATCAGCGTTTTGTTATAACGAGGTGGCATTGCAGCGATTGTGTTTTTGATAGCGCGTGCGCCGGATGCCAGATGTTTGATCTCTTCACCAGCGTGCTGCGCGCCTGTTGCGTCAGTGATAACAATATCAGCTGTACCAGCGTTCAAAAGATAATCGATTAGTTCTTTATCATCCTTCAGGTACACCTCTGATTTACCACGACCAACCTTATAAAGTGGTGGCTGGGCAATATAGAGATATCCATTTTCGATGAGCTCAGGCATCTGGCGGTAGAAGAAAGTGAGAAGTAGCGTACGAATGTGTGCGCCGTCCACGTCCGCATCAGTCATGATAACGATTTTATGGTAGCGTAGTTTCTCAATATTGAAATCTTCACGGCCGATACCTGTACCAAGTGCTGTGATCAGCGTACCAATTTCCTGGCTTGAAAGCATGCGGTCAAAGCGCGCGCGTTCCACGTTCAGGATTTTACCCTTAAGTGGTAGGATCGCCTGGTTCTTTCTGTCACGGCCCTGTTTTGCAGAACCACCCGCAGAGTCACCCTCCACGATGAATAGTTCAGCTTTAGAAGCATCACGCTCCTGACAGTCTGCCAGCTTACCGGGCAGGGATGCGATATCCAGCACACCTTTGCGGCGGGTCAGCTCACGTGCTTTCCGGGCAGCTTCACGGGCAGAAGCGGCATCAATAATTTTCTGAACAACAGCTTTGGCTTCATTCGGATGTTCGCCGAACCATTCGCCAAGTTTTTCGTTCACCAGGCTCTCAACAGCAGGGCGTACTTCAGAAGATACAAGTTTGTCTTTGGTCTGGCTGGAGAATTTCGGGTCTGGCACTTTCACGGAAAGTACGGCTGTTAGACCTTCACGAGCATCATCACCAGAGAGGCTTACCTTAGATTTCTTCGCGAGCCCGCTTTCATTCACGTAGCTGTTGATGGTACGTGTCAGCGAAGCACGGAATGCCGCGAGGTGTGTACCACCATCCCGCTGTGGGATGTTGTTTGTAAAACAAAGCACATTTTCATGGTAGCTATCGTTCCACTGCAGAGATAGTTCAGTGGTGATGCCGTCCTTCTCGCCAGTGATGGTGATTGGTTCACCGATCTGGCTTGTTTTGTTGCGGTCCAGATAGTTTACGAACGCTGTAATACCGCCTTCATAGTAAAGGTCTACATCCTGCACGTCGGCATGGCGGTTGTCTTGCAGGCGGATATGAACGCCTGAGTTCAGGAACGCAAGTTCCCGGTAACGGTGCACAAGACGACCAAAATCAAATTCAATAAACTGGAAGGTATCTAGGGACGGATGGAAAGTTACCGCAGTACCTTTTTTCCCGTCCGCATCACCAACAACTACAAGATCTTCAACCGGCTCGCCTTTTTCAAAGCGCATAAAGTGTTCTTTGCCATCACGCCAGATGCGAAGCTCAAGCCAATCAGAAAGCGCGTTTACAACTGATACGCCCACGCCGTGCAAGCCACCGGAAACCTTATAGCTGTTCTGGTCAAACTTACCGCCAGCGTGAAGCTGGGTCATGATCACTTGCGCAGCTGATACGCCTTCTTCTTCGTGAATATCTGTTGGGATACCACGGCCGTTATCAGTGATGGTACAGCTACCATCCGGGTTCAGGGTCATGGTTACAAGATCACAGTGGCCGGCTAAGGCTTCATCAATGGCATTATCTGATACCTCAAACACCATATGGTGGAGGCCGGAACCATCTTCGGTATCGCCGATATACATGCCTGGGCGTTTTCTTACCGCATCAAGACCCTTGAGGACTTTAATGGAATCCGCGCCATATTCTTCAGCAACGCCTTCAGCTAGTTCTTCACTCATACCCAAATGACCCTTCCTTATTACCTGCCTGATGGCTGGATCTTGCCGTCAGACACTTCAAAAAATTCTGCTTTACCAGACAGGCCTTCGAAAAGACTTTTGTCTGTTCCTGTCAGCCAACATTGGCTGCCAAGCGATGCAAGCGCTTCGAAAAGCGCTATTCTGCGGTCTATATCAAGATGCGCCGCAACTTCATCCATGAGCATTAAGGGTGCCCGGCCCTTGAGCGCTGCCTGCAGCTTGGCGTTCGCGAGAACAAGCGCTACCAGCAGTGCCTTCTGCTCACCTGTTGAACACAGGTCAGCACGCATATTCTTTGGCGCATGGGTTACAACAAGATCAGTCTTGTGAATGCCCACATTTGCCCGGCTGTTTGACCCATCAGCCATACGGCCCGCCTTTAGTCGCTCGCGAAACGCCAATTCCGCATCAACGGGGGCGGTTCCATCTGCCAGCATGCCTTCAAGCCAACCGTCAATCGCGAGCAAGGCCTTTGGAAAAGGACCGTCCTCAGCTTCATCCAGTTGGCCTGCCAGCTGCCCGGCAAATTCAAGCCTGGCAATTGCGGCCGCTATACCGTGCTCCGCCATTCGAGCTTCAAGAGCGCTTAACCACGCACCATCTGCTCTGTTTCCCTGTTCAGCCAGCAGTTTGTTCCTTTCGCGCATTACACGCTCATAGGCACCAACCTGCCTGCTGTGGTCAGGGAACAACCCTAAAACCAGACGGTCTAAAAAGCGCCGCCTTGAGGATGGTCCCTCAATGAACAACCTGTCCATTTGGGGCGTTAGCCACCCGACTGACCATCTTTCACCCAGAACATTACTGTTTTGGGCATTTTCACCGTCAACTCTTACGAGCCGTTTTGCGGTTTCTCCGCCGGGAGTAGGTTCGATCCCCGTTCCAACTTTAATCATTTCATCGCCAACCATCAGGTCAGCGGCGGCCGCCCAGCTTCCGGGCCCTGATTGTCTGGCAACGTCTGTCAGGCTTGATCGCCTTAACCCTCTGCCAGGGGCCATATAGCTCAGTGCTTCCAAAATGTTTGTTTTGCCGACGCCGTTTGGGCCTGTCAGCACAACAAGAGGATGGTCGCAGCCGAGCTTAAGCTGGGTATGCTGGTAACAACGAAAATCAGTAAGGGTGAGCTTGGAGATAAAAACGCGATTATGTTCCAAACTGCTCCATGCATTTTTATCCGTCACTGAGGATATTCCTTTGCTGCGGAGCAGTTTTCACCCTTTTCATCTAGTTTCGCCGCCAGTCGCTCGTCTTACACTCGCATCGGCATAAGAACGTACAGAACCGCATCATCCATAATATCTTTCAGCACTGTAGGGGCTGAAGGATCATTCAGGTAAACCTGTACGGTTTCGCCTTCGATCTGCGCAAGGATATCCAGAAGGTAGCGGCTGTTAAAACCGATCTCCAGCGGGTCTGCACTGTAGGCTGCAGCCAGTTCTTCTGTCGCTGTGCCGCTATCTGGGCTGTTAACAGAAAGTGTCAGGTTATCTGGTGCGATAGATAGTTTCACAGAACGTGTTTTATCCGAGCTGATTGTGGATACACGGTCTGTTGCTTCAGCAAAGATGCGGCAATCCATTTCAAGCTGCTTGTCGTTACCTTCAGGAATCACACGGCTGTAATCAGGGAAAGTACCGTCGATCAGCTTGGATGTGATCGTTACGCCTTCAAAAGCGAAGCGGATTTTTGTGTCAGAAAGAGCAACACTGATTGCGCCTTCTGTTTCGTCAATCAGTTTGCGTACTTCTGCAACTGTCTTGCGCGGGATAATGATGCCAGGCATACCAGATGCACCTTCAGGAACATCTTGCTCTACTTGCGCAAGGCGGTGGCCATCTGTTGCCACAGCACGAAGGCGTGGACCATCTTCCGTAGTTGCAACATGAAGGTAAATACCGTTCAGGTAATAGCGTGTTTCTTCAGTAGAGATAGCAAAGCGAGCTTTATCAATAAGGCGCTTAAGTTCCTCGGAAGCAATTTCGAAACGATGAGGCATATCGCCTTCGTTCATTACCGGGAAATCTTCTTTATCGAGACATGCTAGTGTAAAGCGAGAGCGACCGGCTTTAACAACCAAACGGTCATTCTCTTCAAGAGTTAGCTCAACTTCAGAGCCATCAGGAAGCTTGCGAACGATATCAAACAGTGTATGCGCAGGGACAGTTGTCGACCCTGCAGTAATTACCATCGCATTTGTATTTTCAATGATGGCGATATCCAGATCGGTTGCTGTCATGGCAACAGTGTCGCCGCTCGCTTCGATCATTACGTTTGAAAGGATAGGAATAGTATTCCGACGCTCTACAACAGACTGTACGTGCCCCAGAGTTTTCAGAAGGCTATTGCGTTCGATAGTGACTTTCATGGAATGTTTCTTCTTATCTGACTGCTTATCTTTGGCCTAACCACACTTGTTTGAAAGCTAATCATCATCCTCCCCGGAAGAATGAAAGAGGGGGTAAAACCTCTCTTCGCCACAAGTGGGTATCTATTTATAAAGACAATAGCGATTTTCGCCCTTAAACCAAATGAAAAAGCATAAAAAACTGCATTTTTTTCTCGGTAGAAACAGAGTGATTCCTACCGAGTCGAAATTTATGAAAATAAGGCTTGGAAAAGCGCTTTATTTTAAGCCTCTAGAAGGCGTGAAAGACGGGTAATATCTTCATCCAGCTGGCTATCATCTTTACGCAGATCTTCGATTTTGCGTACAGCGTGCATCACCGTTGTGTGGTCACGACCACCGAAGCGGCGACCGATTTCAGGCAAGCTTCGACTCGTCAACTGCTTGGAGAGATACATAGCGATCTGGCGAGGGCGAGCAATATTACGCGCGCGCCGCTCTGACAGCATCTCTGAAAGCCGTAGGTTGAAGTAATCTGCCACAGCACGCTGAATTTCATCAATGGTTAGCTTACGGTCGTTCGCTCGGATCAGGTCCTGCAGTACATCCCGTGTCATATCCATGGTGATTGGGCGACCAACCAGTGTTGCGTATGCCATCACCCGGTTAAGGGCACCTTCAAGCTCACGGACGTTAGACGTGATCCTGCGTGCAAGGAATTCCAGTACATCAGCTGGTACGTCAACGCCGGCTTGCTGTTCTGCCTTTGACTGAAGGATGCCGAGACGGAGTTCATAATCAGTTGGATGGATGTCAGCCACTAAGCCCCAGCCGAGACGGGAGATAATGCGGTCTTCGATACCTTCAAGATCAGTTGGTGAACGGTCAGCCGTGATAATCACCTGGCAGCGGTTGTCTACAAGCGCATTGAAGGTGTGGAAAAATTCTTCCTGCGTACTGTCTTTGTTGGCGATGAACTGAACATCATCAACCATCAGCAGATCAACATTCCGGAATTTCTGTTTAAAAGCGTGTGTGTCTTTAAAGCGAAGGGCAGCGATAAATTCAAACATGAATTTCTCTGCCGAGATGTAGGCTACTTTCTTCTCAGGCTGGCTCTTTTGAACCTCCCAAGCAATCGCGTGCATAAGGTGGGTTTTACCGAGACCAACGCCGCCGTGCAGGAAGAGCGGGTTAAAAGCAACTTCAGTCGATTCTGCAATGCGCTTCGCGGCTGCATAAGCGAGTTCGTTAGATTTACCAACAACAAAAGAATCAAATGTATATTTAGGATCGAGAGCAGCCCCTTCCATCTGTGGAGCCTGTGATGGAGCGGCAGGTACACTTTCCGTCTCTGACGAAGTATTGCCAGTTGGCCTTTTTACTTCGGAGCGCGCTGAAAGGCGGATGTTTAAGCCCTTGATGGATGGGTTTTCTGCAGAGAAATAATCTTTAATGCGTGGTGCATAGTGACGTTGAATCCAGTCACGAACAAATTTTGTTGGTGCTGTCAGTTCAACGGTACCTGCATCAACACCATTATAACCGATTTGATCGAGCCATGTTGTATATGCCTGTTGCCCGAATTCATGCTTGAACTTCTCGCAAACACGCCCCCATGACATATCGTCAGTACTAGCATCAAATTGCTGTACTGCAGCGCTCTGTGCTCCCAT